>NZ_JASCXL010000061.1:0-59604 GCF_030010595.1 Streptomyces sp. CC224B
TCGCACAGCAGCTCCTCCCGCAACGTGCGCGGAACACGGCCGGCAGCCCGGGGAACGAAGTCCGGTGCGGGCAACGCACGCCGGTCCAGCTTCCCGTTCGGGTTCAGCGGGACTTCGGGGAGCGCCACCACCGCCGACGGGACCATGTAGTCGGGCAGCCGTTCGGCCATGAAGGCCCGCAGCTCGGCGGGGGCAGGCAGACCGGTGCCCTCGACGGGGACGGCATAGCCCACCAGGCGCCGGTCGCCGCCCTGCTCATGGCAGACGACGATCGCCTGTGCCACACTGGGGTGCTCACTCAGCACAGCCTGGACTTCGCCGAGCTCGATGCGGAATCCGCGCACTTTGACCTGGTCGTCGGTGCGGCCGTGGAACACCAGCTGGCCGTCGGATCGCCAGGCGACGATGTCGCCGGTGCGGTACATCCGGTGGCCGGGCGCGCCGAACGGGCAGGCCACGAAGCGCCCGGCGGTCAGGCCCGGTCGGCCGAGGTAGCCGCGCGCGAGCGAGTCACCCGCCACGTACAGCTCGCCCGCCACGCCGGTGGGCACCGGGCGCAGCGCGTCGTCCAGGACGTACATCCGGGTGTTGGCGACGGGCCGGCCGATGGGCGGGGTGCGGCCGTCAGCGGTCAGCGGATCGCTGAAGGTCACGATCGCCGTGGTCTCGGTTGGCCCGAAGGCATTGACCATGTCCCGGCCCTCGGACCATCCGGACACCAGGTCCGGCGTGGCCGCGTCGCCGCCCACGGCGAGGGAGATCACGCCCGGCAGCGTGCCGGGCGGCAGCGCTCCGAGCACGGCGGGCGGCAGGAAGACATGGCTCACCCGCTGCTCCGTGAGCGTGTCGATCAGCGGTCGGCCGGGGGCCAGTTCCTCCTGGGGGGCTAGGACCAGTGTGGCGTCCGTCAGCAGCGTCATGCACATCTCGTAGACCGAGACGTCGAAGCTCGGCGAGGCGAACTGCAGCACACGGCTGGCGGCGGTCAGCCCGAGCCGCGAGCGCTGCGTCTCGACCAGACCGGCCACCCCGAGGTGGGTGACGGCCACGCCCTTGGGCCGGCCGGTCGAACCCGACGTGTAGATCACATACGCGGCGCGTTCGACGGCCAATGGGCCGCCGTCCCGCTCCTCATCGGTCACTGGGGCGCCGTCGAGCCGTGTCAGCCCCTCGGCGGTGACGGGGTCGTCCGGCTGCAGCAGGGGCACGGCCAGGTCGGGCAGGCTGGGTGCGGTAGCGGTGTCCGCGAGGACGAGGCGGGCAGCGGAGTCCGCGAGCATGTACGCGATCCGGTCCGCCGGGAGGGCGGCGTCGACCGGCAGATAGGTGCCGCCGGCCTTCAGCACGGCCAGGTAGGCCACCACCAGGTCGGGCGAGCGCCGCATGGACACCGCCACCACTGTCTCCGCCCGCACGCCACGCCGGATCAGCTCGCGCGCGAGCCGGTTCGCGCGCGTGTCGAGGTCCCGGTACGTCAGCGACGCGTCGCCGCATACGAGGGTCACCGCGTCAGGTGTTGCGGCGGCCCGCCTCTCGAAGAGCGCGGGGAAGGTACCGGCCTCGACCGGTACGGCCGTGTCGTTGTGCCCGGTCAGGAGCTGTTCGCGCTCTTCGGAGATGAGCATATCCAGACGGCCGACGAGCGCGCCGGGGTCTGCAGCGATCTGCTCGACGACGCGCGCAAGTCGCTGGGCGACGGCTTCGGCGGCGTCGCGGTCGAAGAGGTGACGCTGGTACTGCACGGTCACCCGGAGCCGGGGGGTGGCGGTGACGGTCACCGTGAGCGGGTAGTGGGTGCCCGCGGACGAACGGACACCGGTGATCTGAATGGTGGTGCCGTCATCGCCGTGGCGCCCTGCTCCTTCGTAGGACTCGGTCGTCACCAGGGTGTCGAACATGACGTTCTTGCCGGTGGCCCGGTGGATGTCTGCGAGGCCGCAGTAGTGGTCGCGGAGCGCCGTCTGCCGCTCCCGCATTCCGCGCAGCAGGTCGGCCACGGTGTCCGTGGGCGCGAGCCGGACCCGTACCGGAAGGGTATTGACGAAGAGCCCGGCTATCGAGGCCACTTGGGGCACCGCTGCCGGTCGCCCGGACACGGTCGCGCCGAACACCACATCCCGCTGTCCGGTCAGCGCCCCGAGCAGTAGTGCCCATGCGCCCTGCACCACGGTGTCCAGGGAGACACCCGATGCGGCGGCCAGCCCCGCCAGGTCACGTGCCGTATCGCGGCTCATCGGCACCACGGCTTCGCCCACCCCCGCGGCCTTCGGGCCAGCCGCCGCGGGAGCGGTTCCGGTAATGGGGGCAAGGAGCGTCGGCTCCTCGGCTCCCGCCGACTCTTCGGCCCACACCCGAGCCGCCGCCTGCCGGTCCTGTCCGGACAACCACACGAGGAAGTCGCGGAATTCCGGTACGCGCGGAAGCTCCGCGGCGTCACCGCGGGACTCGTAAAGGCACAGCAGATCCTGCACGAGTAGCTGTAACGAAGCGCTGTCAAACAGAAGGTGGTGGGCCGTCAGTACAAGTTCGAACCGCTCGGCTGCCACCTTGACCAGCGTCATCCGCAGCGCGGGCGGCACCGTCACGTCGAAGTGGTCCCGGAAGTCCTTGGCCAGGAAAGCCTCGAGCGCCGCATCCGGTTCGGCGTCCGCCGGCCCCTGCCCGGTCAGATCCAGCTCGCACCACGGCAGCTCGATCCCGTCGACGACCACCTGCACCGATTCCCCGTCTGATCCCGCCACGAAGGCCGTCCGGAGATTGGCGTGCCGGTCGAGCAGTGCCTGCCCAGCCACCCGCATCCGCGCCCCGTCCACCGGTCCGCGCAGATGGAGGACGAACTGCATCTGGTACGCATCCCGCGAGGCGTCGTCCAGGTACGTATGGAAGAGCAGCCCCGCCTGCAGCGGGGTCAGCGGCCACACCTCGGCGAACCCGGGATAACGCCGCTCCCACATCTCGACCTCGCGTCGGCCCACCGGTGCCAGCGACACCCGTACCGCCCCGACCGGCCGACCGGGCTCGGCCACGACCTGCCGTACGACCTGCACGAACCGCTCGGCGAGCACGGGGTGCACGGTCAGTGGGTCGCGCAGCCGGGAAGGGAGGCCCTGTGAATCCTCCGCGCGGGCGGCCCGGTCGCGTACCCGCGTCACCACGTCGGCGAACGATGGATCGTCCCCCGGCAGGCCGTCGCCTTCGCCGAGCCGGTGGAGCAGCACCTCGTATGCCGCCTGCAATACCACGGGCGCCGTGGCGCCGAGCCTCTTGGCCAACCCGGCGACATTACCTAGGAGTTGATGGTCCAAGCCGAACTCTACGGCGTCAAAGGCATGCTCGGATAGGTGCGGCTGACTTGAAAGTAGTTGCTCGAACCCAAAGGAAAAATCTGCCACGGAGAACCGCACTCCCATCCGACGGAGGGGTAGGACCGGGTATTTTCTGCGCCTGCGGCGGGCTGCGCAGGCTCAGGGGGGAGAGCATCGACCATGACATATGGAACTAACCCGAGCAAGGTATTGCTTATTATCGCTGTGTGTTGAGGCGGAAGACGTGGCGACGTCCGAGGACCGGCACTGTAGATAAGTGTCCGGTCGGCAGGACAGAAGAGGTCTTCCCATAAGGCGCCGCTCTCGAACGAGAGCGGGGCCGGATCGTGCAGTAGCAATGGCCGATGGCGGCGCTGGGCGCGCTCAGCTTGTCCTACGTTCTAGCGCGGGCCCATGCCGGTTATGCGTAGGAGCAGTGAGCCCGAGGACTCCGGGTATGGCTGTTAGCTTGTCGCCGTTCGATGGCTGAAAAGACTTGGTCGCCCGGAGCCCGCGACGGCCACAACCTCCCATTGGGTTACGCGACTTGGTTCGCTGTGTAGGGCAACGTCGGCAAGGCCGTCTGCGGGATCACAGAACGAGCAGCTGGCGGAGGCGGCCATTGTCGCGATCTGGGCCGGGGTCGACATCGGCAGGGAGCATCACCACTGCGTGGCACTCTCGCAGACACCGTGCAGCGGCGGCCGCCAGTTCTCATACGGTGCCCGCGGCAGGACAGGGTAGTGGCGCGCGGCGGGGTGGTGGTCGTGGTCATGACCGGCCTGCGGCGGTGACGAGTTCGTGGAGGTGGTGCGGCTGGTTGGTGCCGCGGGTGGGGGCGACGTGGGGGCCGAGTTGGAGCAACCAGGCTAGGGCTGCCTCCGGGCCCTGGTTGCGGGCGAGGCTGCTGGCGGTGAGGGGGCGGTAGGGGATGTAGGGGATGTTTTGGTCGCGGCACAGCTCCAGGACGGGGTCGTGGCGGTCGTTCAGGTGCAGCACGTTCCGGACGGCCGCGACGGGGGTCACCTTGGCGACCGCGCGGACCGTCTCCGGGGTGACCTTGGACAGGCCGATGAGCCCGATCTTTCCTTCCTGCTGGAGGGCGTGCAGGGTGGCGAGCTGGTCGGCGAGGGGGACTTCGGGATCGATGTGGTGCAGGTGGCACAGCTCCAGCCACTCGGCGCCCAGGCTGGCTTCGACGGCGGAGCGCAGGTAGGCGGGGTGGCCGTGGGGCGCCCATAGGTCGGGGCCGGGGCGGAGCATGCCGACCTTCGTGGCGATCAGCAGGCCCGGAGGGCAGGGGTAGAGGGCGTCGCGGATGAGGTGTTCGACGGTGTGGGGGCCGTAGGCGTCGGCGGTGTCGATGTGGGTGATGCCGTAGGGGTGCACGGCCTGACGCAGCACGCTCAGGGCGCTGTCGCGGTTTGCGGGGTCGCCCCAGGTGCCGGGGCCGGTCAGGCGCATGGTGCCCAGGCCGAGCCGCGAGACGGTCTTGCCGGCGAGGGTGATGGTGCCGCCGGGCGGGGGTGGGGTGCTCATGCGGCGCGCTCCTTCACGCAGAGCTGCAGGGCCCATTCGACGGCGCGCGCGTGGCTGTCGGGGTCGCTGGTGACGCGCTGGTGGTCGATGTCTTCTTCGTCCAGGAGCTGGTGGACGTGGGAGTTGACCAGGGCGCGGTAGCGGGGGTCGTAGGTGTGGCGGGTGTCCACGGGCAGGGCGGGGTCGAGCACGGTGGCCAGCAGCAGGCGGTACTGCGGAATCTGGGTGGTAGTCAGTTGGCGTAAGCGCTCCAGCTCGCGGCGGTGCAGGATCTCGCCGCGGTACTCGGCGGCCGCGCGCAGGTAGGCCAGGGCGTCGAGGGGGGCGCGGCCGGCCAGGACGACGTCGGCGCCTTGGCCGATGGCGGCGAGCTCGTCGGCGATGCCCTGCGTGATGATCCACTCGGTGGAGGTGACGGTGGTGCTGCATCTTGGGCAGGCCGAGTCGGGCGGCCCGTTTGGCGAGCTGGCCGGTGCGGGCCACGAGCAGGCCGTGGTCGCGCAGACGGGTTTCGATGCGTTTGAGGAGCTTTCGATGCGTTTGAGGAGCAGGGTCTTGCCGGTGGAGTGGGTGCCGAGGACCCCGATACGGATGGGCGCGTGGGTCACCACAGTGTGGGTTCTCCTTGGGGTTCGGGGGCGCCGGGCAGTCCAGGCGGGACCGCCGCGGCGACGAGCTCGTCCCAGATGCCGTACTCGGTGGCCAGGGTGAGCAGGATCTGGGCGGTGGCGTAGGCGTCGAAGGTGGCGCGGTGGCGCTGGGCGGGGGCCTGGCTCAGGTCGGGCTTGAGGTGTTCGATCAGGGCGTCCAGGCCGTAGCCGGGCAGGCCCGGCCGTGTGGCCCGGGCCAGGCGCAGCGTGTCCAGGACGCCGGCGGGCCGCCAGGCGGGCAGGTGCGCGGACAGGACGCGGTAGTCGACGTGCGCGTGGTGAGCACAGAACCAGGCGGTGCCGAGGAAGGCGTGGACGGGCTCGGCGATCTCCGCCCAGGCGGGCTGGCCCGCGAGCTTTTGGTCGCTCAGGCCGTGGACCTTGGCGGCGAAGGGGGTCACGGGGCGCTGGGGCCTGGTGAGCCAGGCCCCAGCGGTGCTCGTGTCCGGGCGGCCGCCGCGGATGGGCAGGGCGGCGATCTCGACGAGGTCGGGCGGGTTGTGTCCGTTGCCCTCGACGTCGACGACGAGCAGCGGGGGCCAGGAGGCGAAGTTCACGGGGCGGTTCCGTTCTGGGCCGGCCAGCCGATCGGGGCGCGGCCGTGCTGGCGGGGGTGGTGAGGCTTGGCACGGTCGTGGCACTAATAGCCGAAGCCGTGCTGCAGGAAGTAGCGCGGCGGTTCGTCCAGTCCCTCCACGACGATGGCACGGTCGGTGACCTCGATCTCGCCGGTCGAGCCCAGGACCCTCGCCTGCTGGGTGACCTGCTTCAGGTCGGGTTTGACGAAGGCCTTCTTGCAGCGGCGGACCTGGCGCGGCGGGCAGATGTCGCACAGCTCTTTGATGCCGTAGTGGCCGTTGTAGTCCGCCTCCTTGTGCGCGTAGGCCACGGCGCAGGAGGTCTTGCGGAACAGCCGCCCCCAGCCGCCGTCGCTGCGCTGGAAGGCCTTCAGGACCCGCTGTTCCAGCGTCTCGGGCAGGATCTTGCGGCGGGCGGTGTCCTCGTACGGCATCGGCAGGCCGTGCGCCTGGTAGTACGCCTGGATCTCGTCGCGAGCGGGTCTCGGCCTCGTGCAGGACGCGTTTGACGCGGTCGGCATTGGCGTCGTTGACGTGGGCCGAGCCGATCGTGTGCGTGTAGGAGCCCAGGACCAGGCCGAGCTGGATGGCCGCGTACTCCTGGATCATCGTGAAGCTGAACACGTCACTGAGCCGGCCGCAGTCCAGGTCGTTGGCGCGCATTGTGCACACCATGTGCAGCCGCCCGTCGCGGGCCAGCAGGTGCAGGCCCGCCAGGCACGCCACATCCGGGTTGCCGGGATCGGCGAGTTCGCCGATGTGGAAAACGGGCAGGTAGGCGCGCTTGGTGTCGTGCTCGCGGCGCAACAGTTCCAGCACCTCGTCCCCGGTGATCTTGTCCGAGTCCACCGGGTGCCCAAGTAACTGGCGGGTGACCTGCTGGTCCGCCCACCTGGCGTGCCCGCTGAGGACGAAGTCAGCCAAGGCGCCGGGCAGGAACCCGGCCAGGTGTGGCCGCGCGCGGCCGAGGTCGCGGGCGCGGTAGATGACGCTGTCGCCCGCGTGGTGCTGCGCGACATGGCACCCCTCGTGGGCCAGGAGCTGCATCAGGTGGGGCCTTTTGCAGCCAGCGTGGTATAGGGCCTCGGGCATCATCAGGATCTGTGGCTCACCCTCGACCGTGATGGTGCAGCCAGCCGCGAACACCCAGAACTCGTGCATCGCCTGCCGCTGTGCTTCCGCGGACGCCTCCATGGACTTGACCTCCGCCTTATCGAGGTCGAAGGCCTGCGCGCGGCGGGCCATGCCACGGTGGTCTTCGCCCATCACCGTGTCCATGAACGTGTCCTTGTCCAGGAGGCGGATCATCACGTCCTTGACGGGGAGCCTTGTGACGTCCGCCAGGACCGGCCACACCTCCTCGGCGAGGTAAGGGAGCTGTTGGGCGTACTCCGGATACAGGTCGGTCTCCTGGCGGATGTCGCACGTCATCATGCGGTGAAGGTCGCTTTCTGTAAGCAGAAACAAGGGAGTGAGGGGCGTTCACCCCGGCCGGGCCGGGGCGAGCGCACTGGGCGGGCCCCGTCCCCGGTGCGGGGCCCGCCCGGGGCCTCCCCGGCGGTCGACGCCGAGAAGGAGCTTCAGGCAGCCCAGCGAGGCGCTTCCAGGCCGTCCGCGCGGGCCCGCGGGCCCAATGCCCGGGCTTCGGCCAGGTCGATGCGGGTGAAGGTGCGCAGCCGCCGAGCCAGTTGGGAGGCCAGGAACCAGTCGAGCCGGGGGTCGCCGTAGGGCACAGGCCGCCCCTCGGAGGGCAGGGCCTGGAGCTCACCGGCGTCGAACTCGTACGGCGTGCCGAGCACTCCGTACAGCGGGCAGCTCGCCGCGAGGAACACGACCGGATCCCCGGCCAGGTGCGGGCAGAGCGCGGCGGCCACGGCAGCGTGCGGAGGGCACACAGGCGGCTGACAGGCCGTGACCACGGTGTCGTGGGGGGCGTAGTCGCCCGGCCCGGCGAGGAAGACGAAGCCGAGCTCGGTCCGCGCGGGCCGAGCGCAAACCTGGCACAGGCCCCGCAGCATCGCCTCGCGCTGCCGGACGGGGTGCACCAGCCGCCACCGCGGCTCGCCCATCGGCATCTGGTGCTCGTCCCGCGGGTTCTCTGCGCACCGGCCCCACAGCACCCCGCGCAGGTCGCGGTCCGCGGGCCGCTCGCCGCGGTAGGCCCGAAATGGCGTCTAAAGAGGGCCACCGGCCGCCTCGGCGCTCCACACGCGCGTTGAGCCTGTCAGGTTCACAACTCTGACCAGCTCAATACGACCTTGCACAACACGCGCAAGCGGCTGCTGCTTATAGCCGCCGTAGCGTTGCTGCTGCCTCGACCGCCAGTTTCCGGGGCACGTACCCTGACGGTCATGACGATGGAGCAGGCGCACAAGCTCGCTCACTCCCTGCTCGCCGACATCCTGCCTCGGCGCTGGGCGCACTGCCAGGGAGTGGCCGCTGCTGCGAGCCGTTTGGTGCCGGTCCTTGAGCGGGACGGCGAGGCGTTGCTGCAGGCGGCCGTTCTCCACGACATCGGTTACTCGCCCGCGATCAACACGACGGGGTTCCACCCCCTCGACGGCGCCCGCTTCCTGCGCGAGCAGGGGCAGGCTGACGACCTCGTGGTGCGGCTTGTGGCGAACCACTCCTTCGCCTTGCTGGAGGCGGAGGAGCGCGGTCTGCGAGGCGAGCTGGAGTCAGCGTTCCCGCTGCCCGAGCAGACCGAGCTGGTCGACGCGCTCGTGTACTGCGACATGACGACGACGCCCGACGGAGCCCGGACAACGTGCGGCGAGAGGATCTCAGAGATCGTCAGCCGGTACGGGGCCGACAGCGTCGTCGGCCGGTTCATCCGCCGGGCGGAACCGGAGATCCGAGCGGCTGTGGGGCGTGTCGAAGAACGGATGGACCGTCGCCGCTGAGGTGACTCAGTCGACGCGAGGGTACTGGCCCCTGAGGAAGTCGCCGATCTGGATGCGCATGGAGACGTGGATGTCCAGGGAGTCCAGGTCCTCGGGTAGCACCCAGCGGACCCCGTCCGCCTCCTCGTTGACCGTGGGTTTTCCGCCGACGGGCTTGCCGATGTAGGTGACTTCGTACGCCTGCCGGATCTCGCCGTCGCTGTACGCGACGACGTGACCGGGCGGGGAGTAGACCCCCAGCAGACCGGTGACCTCGGCGATGATGCCGGTCTCCTCCTCGCACTCCCTGACCGCGCACTGAACCGGCGACTCCCCGATGTCCTGTACACCGCCGGGCAGAGCCCACTGGCCCGTGTCACGACGCCGCTGGAGCAGAAGGGCTCCGTCATCCCGTACGACGAGGAGGTTCGACGCCGGGATCAGGGTGTTCGGCTTCGGGGCTTTCGGGTCGTTCCAGTACTCGGTACGTGCCACCTTCATGCTCCTTACGTCGAGGCCCAGGGCTTGGCAGTCTCCCAGACGGCCTCGAAGCTGCTGGCGTAGTTGTCGAACCAGCCCTCGCTGCCGCAGCGCCGGAGGTGGAGCACGGGGTTGGCGCTCGCGGGCTGGCCCCATACGTGGGGGTTGACCAGGAGGTTGTCGTCGTAGCGGAAGAGGCTGCTGTACAGCGTCGTGTCGTGCAGGCGCACCTCGCAGCCGGAGTGGGCGACCAGAGGTCGGTAGTAGGTCATCGAAGCTCGGATCTTGGCACCGAGCGTGTCCCCGATGCCCTCCTCCTGGCCTCGTCGGGCGACTGCCGCGCCATCCGGATCTCCGAAGCACAGCCGTACGCACGTCCCTGCGTCGGCTCGTTCCGTGAGCATCGCGGCGATGCGCGGGTTGGTCTGGGCGTAGAACGTCCCGCTGAACACGAGCACGTCGATGTGCTCCGTCGCGCCGGTGAGGAGGGACAACCACACCTCTCGTGGGACCGAAGCGCGATCGGCGTAGGTCTGGATCAGCTCTGAGCTCATGGCGTCCACCGCACCTCGGTGCCGAAGACTCGGCCATAAGTACGTTTCTTCGACGCCGAGCACCTGCGTCACCATCCACCGGTGCCGTTGGTGCGGAATGCGTTCCTGCGTGACCCAGCGCTGGACGCTCTTCGGAATCACACCGCACTCGGTGGCCAAGTCCTCGTAGGAAAGGCCGCGTTGCCTCATCGTCGTGCGTAGTCGTGTATTCACGTTTCCATGATGGGGGACATCAAGGGGACGTTTCAGAGGTTCCGGAAGAGCTGGAGATGACCGCCTGGAGCGCTTGCCTCCGCCAGGGTCCGGCGATCTACGCTGGTGCGATGCGCCGCCTGGTCCTGTGGGACGTCGACCACACGCTCGTGGAGAACGCGGGTATTTCGAAGGAGACGTACGCCGCAGCGTACGAGACGTTGACGGGTGAGCCTCCACTGACGCCGGCCAGGACGGAAGGCCGCACGGATCGGCTCATCATGCGGGGGATGTTCGACGACCACCGCCGGGCGATGCCGCCATGGCCAGAGGTCGAGTCCGCCCTGAGCCAGGCGGGCGCTGCTCGGTTTCACGCGCTCCAGGAGCGTGGCTGCGCGCTGCCGGGAGCCGTGGAGGCCCTGAAAGCCGTTGGCCGGATGGACGGCGTCGTCCAGTCCGTCCTCACGGGGAACATCCGGGCGAACGCCCAGGTGAAGCTGGCCGCTTTCGGCCTGGTCGGATGGCTGGACCTGGACGTGGGTGCGTACGGGGCCGACGGCGGCGACCGCGCCGAGCTCGTGCCGGTTGCCCGGGCTCGCGCCGCGCGCGCCTACGCGGACGTCGACGAGCGGGTCCCCACGCTTCTGATCGGGGACACGCCACGGGACGTGGCCGCTGCTTTCGACAGCGGCGTGGGCGTCGTCGCAGTCGCCTCCGGTGTGCACGACGCCGCCTCCCTTGCCGCCGCCGGGGCCCCACTCGTTCTTCCCGACCTTCGCGATACGGACGCGGTCGTCAGTTCCATTCAACGGTCCCTGTTCTAGGGACATTTCAGGGGGCATTTCCGTGCCCGGGAATGACCGCGAGATTCCCCTCAGGGTGGTTACCGCGTCCCCTGCACACGGCCGATGATCTACCCGTCCAGCGAGCGACGGATCGGTGATCGCCATGAGGCGAAGGAAAACCCGGCACGGTCTCTGTCCACTCAGATGTCCGACCAGCAGCCTTTGGGCGCTGCGCTGTCGGCTTCGAACCGCGGATTCCGAAAGGGCGACCTCGGCCCTCGTACGAGGTCGTCGCGAGCTGGTCGACGGCATACCCTGCGGCCCGATCAAGGGCCGTGCCGGGATGTGCTCCCGTCGGTCACTGGCGTGTTCTTCCAGGACTCCCGCGGCCCCGAGCGCGTTGATCTGTGGACGAGCCCGCCCTCGCCGGTCCCGGCCGTCAGCGAGGGGGTTGTAGTCGTGACTCGAGTAACGCCGACCCGCGCGGCCCCGGTGGTCCGCGAATGCTCGAGCGACCTCGGGATGTTCTACCGCGAGGTGGCGCTGGCCAGGACGTACACGCGACAGCGGTTGACGGCATGGCAGTGGGGTGGGGACCTCGACGACGCGGTGCTGATCGTGTCGGAGCTCGTGACCAACGCCATCCACCACGCCCGGGTGATCGGACAGTCGCTGTGCCTGGACCTGGCGGTTCTGGAGGACGGCAGCCTCTTGATCGAGGTCTCCGATCCCCTCCCCGCGTTTCCCGGGTTCGAGGAAGTGGTCGTGCCGGGACCGAGGGAGGAGCGGGGCCGGGGCCTGCGACTGGTGCGGGCCCTGGGCGGCGATGTGTCGTGGTTCCGTCGGTGCGGTGGCGGCAAGACCGTACGCGTCCACGTCCGCGGCCTCCCGAAGGAGGGATGGCGGTGAGCGGCGGGCTGCTGGGTGCGGCGGGCTACCGGAGCCTGCCCAGTTGGTGCACCCCGGCATACGCCCGGGCGCGGGCGGCGGAGCTCGTTGCCGCGCACCAGGCCGCACGGACGGAGGTCGTTCGCAACCCGCACCGGAACGCTGAGTGGGCGCAGGCCGTCGTCCGTGCCCCGCGGCTCCTGGGCGCCGTGCAGGACTTGATCGGCCGGGACGTGGCGGTGGAGAACACCCTTCTCGTCCTGAAGTGGCCGTACCAGAACTGCGAAGTGCCCTGGCACCAGGACGGCATCAACGACCGTGTCCTCCTTGATCCCCAAGGCTCGGTGGCCGCGTGGTTGGCGCTGACTGACGCTGGGCGGGCGAACGGATGCCTGCACGTGATTCCCGGCTCACAGCGCGGCGGCTACTTGCCCTACGGTCCCGAGCCCGGCACGTGTGTACAACGAGGCCGCCCCATGGGTGCTCGTGTCGCCAAGGACACGTGGGGTGTGCCGATGGCGGTGGCGGCCGGCAGCGGGCTGCTGATGGACGTGCGGCTGCTGCACCGCTCGCTCGCCAACGTGAGTGAGAAGGCGCGCCTCGGTCTGAACATCCGGTACGTCGCGCCCGGTGCGGTCACGATGCGCGACGGCTCAAGCCCCAGCCTGGACCCGGTGAGCGGGACGGGCTGGCAATCCATGAAGGAAAGGAGAACAGGATCGTGAACACGCTCATGGAGTTCATCGACAAGGACGCGCCGACACGTGTCCGCGTACTCAGCGGCGAGGACACCGACGCCGCACGGCGTGGGGACAAGAAACCGGTCATCCGCAGCGAGTGCACGTACTACTGCGCCGACGAGTCCACCGTGCGCCGGTGCATCACGGCGCTGGAGGAGTCGGACCGGCGACTGCGTGCCCGGCCCGAGGAGCTGATGCTCTGGGACTGGCAGGCGACGTACTTCGAAGCCGACAGGGGGAGCACCGCCGGCGGCGGCGTCGTGTACCTCGGGGTGGCCTGGTACGACGAGGAGTTCTTCAAGGACCGCAAGGACGCCTGGTTCGGCGTCATGCACCGGCGGATCTACGACGAGCTCGGCATCCCGCTGAAGGACGTCACCGTCACCCACTGGCAGTTGATCGACTAGCGGTCCGAGGCACCAGGGCCCACCTCTCGGCCCTCCGCCGACGAGGGCGTGGTCACTCCCGCGTCAGCTCGTGATCGTCGTCAGCGATGATCGGGGCCCCGGCTCGGGACCAGTGGAAGGCGGCGGTCGCTCCCACGGCGGCCGCCGCCGCTGTCACCGCGCCCGCGGTGACGAATCCCGCCTGCGGGTGCCCGGCGGCGACAGCGGGCACGACGAGCATCGACAGCGTCCCGGCCGTGCGGATGACGGTGAGGTCGACGGCCATCAGCCGCAGCCGGGCCGCCGAAGGGAAGCGCGACAGGTGCGTCGACAAGGTGATCTGAAGGAAGGGCGCGATGGCGCCCGACAGCACCGACATCACCACCACGTACGGCAACGAGACCGCGGCGCCGGTGGCGGCGAGCAGCACCCCCGACACTGCCCAGACCGCGCAGTACAGCACGGGCGCCGGACCGGGGAGTCGTACGTGTCCCGCGATTCCGTTCGCAGCCACCGCACCCGCTCCGGCAGCCGCCAGGGTGGCTCCATAGGCGCCCGGGCCGGCATCAAGGAGGCTCGTGAGCAGGGCCGGCATGGCCAGCGCCACGGCTCCGGCGCCGATCCCGATGCCGTGCACCGCCAGCGCGACCGCCGTGTCCGGATGGGCGCGCAGCAGCTGCCGCGCCCGCGGGCGGCGAACCGGCTTCTCCGTCGGCGCCCGTAGTGGGGCGGTGAGCGTCGTGGTGCGAGCCAGGGCCGCCAACACCAGAGCGGAGATCCCGAACGTGGCGGCGTCGATCCAGAACAGGTGCCGCATCGGCATGACGGCGAGCAGCAGGCCCGCCGCCCCGGGCCCGGCGACGCGCGCGATGCGCCCCGACAGGTCCATCAGGCCGTTGACGGCCTGGACGTCGCGCTCCTCGACCAGCTCGGGCACGAGCGCCCCGAGGTTCGGGTCGAAGACGGCGCCACCCGCGCCGAGCAGCAGCGCGCAGACCAACAGGCCCGGAACGCCGAAGCCGCTCCAGGCCAGGGGCAGCGCGGCGACGAGGACCAGGCGGCCGAGGTCGACCGCGGCCAGAGCGCGCAGGGAGGCGCACCGGACTGTCAAGCGCTGGCCGACCGTGCCCAGGACGATGTACGGGAGCGACTCGGCCACCGCCACCAGGCCCATCGCCGCCGCGCCCGACTCCTGCCAGGCGACCCACATCACGGCCATGGAGTACAGGCGGTCACCGAAGACGGACAGGGCCTGCGCCGACCACAGGGTGAGCACGCGCCGGCAACGCAGCAGCCGTAGATATCCCAAGATCCAACCCGCTTCACCACAGCACGAAGTCCCGGCGCACTCACCTCGCCAGGACGGTGACGACCCTAGGGCATCGCGGAAGGCGAGCGTGCCGGGATGAGCGAGACACCCTGTCCAGTGGAAGCTCGTGCGGCTGCGAAGGCCTTATGCGGTGGCGGGGCGGTAGAGCTCCTGCCGATCAGTGACCGCCGTGGGTCGGCGGTCTGGAAGGCCACCGCACCGCGCCGGGCGGTGGCCATCAAGGCGGGGACGGGGGAAGGCGCTACGATCACCGCGCGCGAGACGGACGTCACGGCGGCCATCTGGGGCCCTGCGCGTCGTCTGGCCCACGGCCGCGGCCCGGACTCGGCGTGGTTCATCACCCCGTGGTACGAAGGCCCCTCGACCTGGACGGCCCTGCGGGCCGTGCGCGACGGCACCGTCGACCCCCTGACGGCTCGGACACCCATGGCGGAGCTGTGTGACGCGGTGGCCCGTCTCCACGCGACCGGCTGGGTCCACGCCGACCTCCAGCCCGACCACGCCCTCCACACCGAGCACGGCGTCCAACTGCTGGACTGCTCCTGGTCGTGGAAGCCGGGCTCCTTCGAGCCCTCGCCCCTTTTCCCAGGCGGCTTCGTTCACCTCCTCTCGCCGGAACTGGCGGCCTCTGTAGAAGCCGGACGCCGCCCTGTCGCGCCGTCCCACACCGATGAGACATACACGCTCGCCGCCGGGCTCTGGTGGGCTCTCACCGGTGCCTGGCCTCTGGATTACGCCGCAGTGGGAATCCACCCGGAACAGCTCGACGCGTCGGGATTGCGACGCGTCATCGGCAGGCGTCGACTTCCCCTGAGCAAGGCGTCGGTGTGGCCGGCGGCTCAGCGTGAACTGCGCGTGGTCCTGGCAGCGTCGCCGCAATACAGGCCGTCCGCGGCGGAGCTGGGCGAGCGGCTGCGCTCCTGCTGAATTGCTGTGCATCGGTCTTCCTCTCGCCCTGCCGATGTGGTCGCCTAAGGGCCTGCCCGCTAGAGGAGTAACCCTGCTTAAAGCGTCTACCGCTGGTCCGCGACCGCTGAGACCTGCCTGCGTAGCCTGCAACTGAACTGCCGATCGGCGGTTCTGCAGTCGTGTGCGGCCAGGTGAGATGGGTTCATGCCTTTTGCGGGAATATCTTTTGTGTGTCGCAGGCTCGCCACTTCGCACTTTCTTTTCCTGGCGCGCAGGCGGTTCCTTTGCTCTGCTGCGCTTTCGCGGGAACTTTCTTCTTTTTTTCATGTGTGTTTTCCTCGCCATGGAGCCTATTTATAAAGGGGCAGAAAACTGCTTCGCACCCCTTGTCATAATGCTTGGTTGCGGGAAAATGGAATTACGAGGCGCAGCGCATAAGGCGCGCGTCACGGACGATCGGAGACGATTGTGTCCCATTCAATCGACCGCCGGACGAGGGACGTTACGGCGGAGGAAATGAAGCGCGTAACGGCGGAGGATTTCTGTGAACTCCGCAGGATGGCGCGCGGATACTGTCGAGTCGTAGATTCCACGCGTTCGCGTAAGCGGATGGACGGCAGTGCGAGTGTTCTCCGGAATGGTGTCGCGCCGTACGGTACAGACGACGTGAGTGATGACGTCACGCAAGACGCGGTTCTGTTATACGCGAAGCGTCTGGCGAAGATAATCGCCACATGTGACGTCGCGGCCCTCTGGGTGGAGACCCATGAGCCCTCTGCATGGCAGTACGTCCGCAAAGACGGAGAAACGATCGTGGTCACCCGCTCAACGCTGCACTACTGGGCGGTGAGGGACGCTGCCGCCAAGAACGGGTACCGGCTCGACGTCAAGCCCGAAGAACTCGACGCTACGCCGGGCGAGCAAGTAACGCGCGGGGTACCTCGCGCGGACAAGCTGTTCACGCTTGCGGTGGGGCCTTCCCTGGCCGGGAACAGCGAAGCGATATTTCGCTCCGTGTGGGGCGACGGCAGGGAGTACCCGGTTCTGAGCCGTATCCTCCGGCACGCAAGCAACGCCGACGATCTCGGGCGCGCCGGTGTCATGGGGAAAACGGCGCAAGAGGTTTTCGGGGGGCCGCTCAACTCGTCCTCCAAAGTGCAGCGCGCCAAGGATGCGGCGAGCAAGGAATGGCGTGCGTTATCCGCCGCTCTTGATGTCGCGCGGGAAGAGTTGATCTACCGCAGCACTCAGACGCGAGAGCGCGAGCGCTAGTACGGCGGCACAGTCGGGGCGTGGGTGATGTCGTCCGCGCCCCGGCTCCTATGAGAGGGGCTGGCCGTGCATGCCGTTCTCAAGGTCGGTGAACGGGCGACTTCCGTTCCCGTATTTGTGTGTGGGTAAATCCTGCTGTCTCGCCTTTCTTGCGCATAGGGGAACTCCGTGAAATCTCTCGGTGATCGGTAACCGGGCGGTTTCGGCGGACGTATATATGTGAGAACGGAATATGGCTCACGCGGACGTAAGTCCCTATGTGAGCCACGGATCTGCAAGCGGATCGAGCCCCACTTCAACGTGTTTCCGGTATGCGCGCTGACTGGGGGTGCTCATTCCGGGGCGCCCATGATCCCTGAAGGGGGATTCATGGAAACCGAAAGTGCGATCAAGCTGATCGGCGAGGTGATCTACAAACCGGGCTGGGAGCTCAATGCCCGTGATCACTCGAGCTGGTGTGAGGGCGCCATCGTTGTCGGCGTCTATCACCCGATCGTCAACAGCAATCGGGGCCAAGCCGATGCGGGCCACCCGAACGAAGTCACCGCCTACGCGGAATTTCCGTTGGTGGTCGCGGACTGCACCGACGAGGACCTGTACGCCGCACTGCTACGGGTGATCATGCAGATCGAGGAGCACGAGGCGCGGGAATTCCTCCGCGTGCGGCCAACCGGCTGGGCCCCGTTCCATCCGCACCGGGTGACCGGAATGCGGCGATGGGCGGACCGCACGGGCAAGGGCATGCTGGCCGATCTTCAGTTCGGCGTTGCCTGACGCACGCCTTCCCGGCTCGGACGAGCGAGCACGAATAAGGGCCCTAAGCGTCGGCCACGGGGAATGCCGCCCCGTGGCCGCTGTGGTCCGAACGACTACGGCGTTTGGCGCCCCTCACGACGTGCCGACTCCCGAGAGGAAACGAACCTGTGAGGAAGCTTGCCATGCGCTCATGGGCCGTGCGAGAAGCGCTGGCCCGTCGCGCACCGTTCGACACGTATGGCGCGTTCCGCGCCGTTGACGGCGACTGCCTACCGCTCGGCACCCGCCTACCGGCGAGGTGGCGAGAGCAGTACAGCGCCGAGAGGGAGCAGATCACGTACACCGTCCTGAGCTACCGCACGCCGATCGCGTGGGTGCTGCGCTCCGGGGAGGTCGTCATCCCGGACGTCACGTACTCGCGGACCACAACGGGGCATCAAGGGCTGCTGTACGCCCTTATGTACCCGGCCGACGTGCTGTTCCGGTACGGGGGCCGCACAGGGGCGGAGGCCGCGTGACCCCCGGCGCCCCGCCGACTGGTCGTCGCAGCGTCGGGGACGGGGCACGGTCTTCCCCGCCGTGAGCCGCTCGCACGGCCAAGACACCCGCACTCCCTCACTTCCCCCCAGGAGGGAGTGCGGGGCTGAACGGAGGCGTCCGGCTGCGGGGCGCCCCTGCCCTTTACCTGATCCGAGAGGAGAGGACCGGACCATGAACACCGAGAAGACCGGCCGACCGCAGGACCAGATCAAGGCCATCGTCGTGCTGACGGTGGCGGAGGTGAAGACAACCCACTTCCCGGTCGTAGTCGAGGCCCCCACCGTCGTGGCAGCGGCGGGCCCAGAGGCACTGGCGGAGTACATCGCCCTGAACGACGACGCTCAGTTCGTCGATCTGCCCGTCGAAGAGAACACAGCCGTCTTCATGACGGTGAGCGGGCGCGATGTGGACGACGTGACACCTCCGCTGTAAGGCGAGGAGTCGCGATCCGGCACAGCCCTGCCGAACGAACCGCGGCTGGTACCGAAGCGTCGGTACCAGCCGCGCCGTTGCTCGCAGCCGCTCTCTCCTCACGTCCGCGGATGATCGCTTAGGAGGGAGGCCATCGTCGTGATCCCTGTCGACGCACCACAGAAGGAGCGTGAACGGTACATCAACAACATCATCACCATGTGGGAGTCCGCCACGGAGGAACAGCTGCTCCGTGGGCGCACCTGGTACCGCACGGCCCATGACATCGCTGCCGTGATCGCCGGCGGCGACGTACGCGTTGGTGCCGGCGTCATCGCGGCCTTGTCCGCGAACACGTCCTGGGCCGAGACTCTCCGGCTGGCCAGTCGGGCGTTCGAGACGGGTGAACCATCCGGTCACTTCCTGGACGCCCTGAGGAAGGCCACCAGGATCATGTCGGGGGCGGACCCCAGGGAAGTGCTGCCTGAGCAGCGCAAGACGGGACAGTTTTTCCGCTGCATCTTCGACCCCGATGACCCCGACGCGGTGGTGATCGACCGGCACGCACACGACATCGCGGTGGGTGAGACCTACGGACAGCGCGACCGAGGCCTGGGGAGCGTCCGTCGCTACGGGTTGCTGGCGTGCTGTTACCGCGAAGCTGCGGCGAGGCTGGGCGAGTTGCCCAGCACAGTGCAGGCGGTGACGTGGGTGGTTCATACCGAGCGTCTCGGGCGCACGAGCGCGCCCCGTCTTCGTGGGGCGCCCACTCCGCCGCACCACTTCAGGTTCGGCACAGAAACGAGCTGGGCTTCGGGGCTGCGGGACGCTGCTTGAGACCGGCCCTCCCATCTGGCCGACGCATCGTGAATGCCATCGGAGATCGGTAATTCGGAGCCTCCCGGCGACGTATTTACGTGTCCCCGCTTCGAGACGAAAGCTCGACTCGTTTCGGATAGTGATCTCCCGGGCGTCTTCGGGCCTCTCCCACTCTCCCCCGAGGGCGTCCGGGGCTCATCCTGGAGGCATCCTGAGCACGCCCGTCGGTCATTCTGTCCTGCGGCTACCTCGCGGATGCCACAGGCTTTGCCGCGTACGACGCGGAATGGGGCTACCTCGTGAACTTCGATACGGGCGAGTCGGAGGTGTACCAGGGGCAAACAGGTGTGATGCATTACGAGGGCCGCTTCGCTGACCGTGCCCCAGTTCCGGAGGGCTGCTTTCCTGTGCGGTCGGTTGCTGTGTTCCAGCTCGACGAGCCGGATTACGGCGCGCTGCTGGCGCTGAGTATGTGAACCAAGGCATAACCGTCGGTACCTCGCAGCAGGGCTGCAAGCAGCTCGGACCAAGGGAGGAGCGCACCTTCGCGGGCCCCTTACGCGATGCCCCACGAGTAGTCGGGCCGCAGCCCCGCTGTTCGGCTCTTCACGGGATGCGTCCGCTCAGTGCAGGGGTGTGGCCAGCTTCTCGGTTGCGTAGCTCAGTTGGTAGAGCGCCGGTCTTATAAGCCGTCGAGGTCGCGGGTTCGAGTCCCGCCGCAACCACCAACCTGCTCCGAGGTGCCCACAAGTCGGCACTCGAGGCACCCGCGGCATGTGCATGAGGCTCCGGCATGAGGAAGCCGAACGGCTTGTCGCTGAGAGCCGGTGTTCAGTCGCGCTGCACTTTCAAATCGCCGCAATTCGAATGGAGGTCTTCGCATGTCTGTTGACGTCAATGAAGTATTCGCAGTCGAGCGCGCGGATCAGTTGGAAGCTGCGCGTGACTGGGAGCGTGAACTGCAGAGCAGTGTCGCCGCGGGAACAGTGAAACGCCTGCCGGACGGCCGCTACCGCGTTCTGAGCGGTTGGGATGCCGGAGAAATCCTCAGCGCCCGCGGTGTCCCGCAGCACGGGCTGGACCTTTCGCGCGGTCAGCCCGCCTTGTACTCCGCCGTCCCGGCCTGGCACCACGTCGGCAACGTCATCCCCGGTGGGACCGATGACATCGACAAGGTGCTGAGGCTCGGAGGCATCGACTACCACGTCGAAACGGTTCCGGCTACGTACCTCTGGAAGGGGGAGTACCGCGTCGCCGAGGATCGCTTCCACACCGTGCGCACCGACACCGGTGCATCTCTCGGCGTCGTCGGCAAGGGCTACACAGTCGTACAGAACCGACGGTCCTTCGAGTTCCTACAGGAACTGGCCAACGACTCCCACGCGGTATGGGAGTCAGCGGGAGCCTTGCGTGGTGGGAAGAAGGTGTTCGTCGCCATGCGCCTTCCGGGGCACGTGACCGTTGACGCCGAAGGCATCGGCGACGAGATCATTCCCTTCATCGTAGTGGTCAACAGCCATGACGGACGCTGCCCGTACGAGGTCGTGGTCACGCCTTGGCGCCCTGTCTGCGGAAACACCGAGCGGCTGGCTGTGCGGGATGCGTTCAGCCGCTGGACCGTGCGGCACACCCGCAGTGCGCTCGATCGGATCCACGAGGCCCGCCGTACCCTGGGACTGTCGATCAAGTACTACGACCAGTGGGCGGACGAGGAAACCGCGCTGGCGCGCACCGACCTCGCGATCAGCGAGTTCGACGATCTGATCGACACCTTGTGGCCGCACGAAGAGGACGCCACGGCCAGGGTTCGCCGGACCCATGAAGCCCGCCGTGACCGGCTGCACGACCTGTTCGCGGGCGAAGCCGAACGCACCGGCCGCACGGCTTACGCAGCAGAGCGGGCGGTCACCGAATACCTGGACCACTTCGCGCCCATCCGCCCGAGCGCGGCCTCCGGGCTGAAGGGGGACAAGCTTGCTGCTCGTGGACTACGTCTGCTCGAAGGGACCGACGACGAGCTGAAGTCCCGGACTCATCGGCGCTTGATGCTTCTGCGTCCGTCCTGAACGCGGCGTTCACGGTTCACGGGTGTGAGTAGTTGCGGTACAGGAAATCCCGGTGAAAACGATCATGGTCATGCGCTGAGCTTCGCGGTGTCCGGTCGGGGTCGGGGAATGTCTGCGTTCTGGAGTGCGGCGAAGTCGGCTTGGGCCTGCTCGACAGCTTCGGGGTGCGCCTCCTTCTTCGCGTGCTCGGCGAGCGCCCGGTAGATGCTCGCCACCGAGGGGCTCTGTCCCTTGCGCTCACCGGTGGGGATGATCAGGTCGGGCTGGATCTGCTCGACCGACTCGCCGCCCGCGCGGCGCCGCAGCACGGTGTGCAGCATGTCGTCGGTGATGACCGGCGGCCGACCGCCGTGCTTGCCCTTGCGGGCCGCCGTGTCGAGTCCCTGATGTTCTCCCGCTCGGTCTCCGCCATCGCCGCGAAGAACGCGAACAGCAGCTTGCCCGGCCCGGTGGGGTCGTAGATGCCGGGCAGGGGCCCGGCGAGCTTCTCCAGGACGAGGCCGTGGGCGGTGAGGTGGTCGGCGAGCACGGTGAGTTCGGCAGCGTCGCGGCCGAGCCGCTTCATCTCGTAGACGGTGAAGATGACGCGGCAGTGGCGTGTGCCTTGACCTCTCGTGCGGTCCGCAGTGCCTCCTCGAACTTCGGCCGTACGCGGATGCGGGTGCTGACCTTCTCGCTGAAGATCTTGTCCCGGGGGATGCCGTGCTTCGCGAGCGCGTCGAGCTGGGAGTCGAGTTCCTGCCCGAGGGCCGAGCAGCGGGCGTAGCCGATGCGGATGTCCGCGCTTGGCAGGTCCGGGTCGATCGGTGCCGGCGGCGGGGTGCCGGGCCGCCAGGGCTGGCCCGGTGAGCGGTCGGCAGGGGTGGGCACCCGCAGCGCCTTCTTCAGCCGGGGCACCAGAGTGAAGCGTCGGGTGTGGTAGGCCGAGGTGACGCGCCGGAGCCGAGCGGCACGGCGAGCCGGGCTGCACGTCGCACTTCGGGCAGGCGTGCCGTTCGACGTCGTCGGCGTCCGAGTGGTCGGCGGGCAAGGGTTGCTGAGGGCCCGTCATCGGCCCGGATTTTCGCACAATGCAAGTCTCAGAAGGGGGCCTGTCTCGCTTTTCAGTGAGAACGGGTTGTGAGAGCGAGTCCGGTGTCGGCCGGACTCCGGCGGCTTGCTCTTGATCTTGCTCGCACAAAGGACCGTTTCTGACAGTGGTGTGGCGTGCGGCTACGGCCTGCGCGTCGGCTCTTGCGGGTTATGAGTGCGGCTCTTGACCCTCACGTGACGTCAGGCTGCATAGTCGGTGACGTGGAAGATCACTGGACCGTGGGGCGCGTGGCCGAGCTGGCCGGCGTGAGCGTCCGCACGCTGCATCACTATGACGAGATCGGGCTCGTGCGTCCGTCGGCGCGGACCGCCGGTGGGTACCGGGCCTACTCGGCGGGTGACGTCGAGCGGCTGCGGGAGGTGCTGGCCTACCGGCGGCTGGGCTTTGGGTTGCGGGAGGTTGCGGAACTGGTCGGCGACTCGTCCACCGACGCGGTAGCGCACCTGCGCCGACTGCGCGGGCTGCTGCTGGAGCGGCGTGATCGTGCTGACGCCATGGTGGCGGCCATTGACAGGGAACTTGAGGCACGGGCGAGGGGACTGAAGGTGACACCGGAGGAGCAACTGGGGATGCTCGGTGCACGGCTGTACGACGCGATCGGCGGCGCTTACACGGCGACGCGGCGTACCGAGCCGCGGATCGCAGCGCAGATCTTGGACGCGCTCGGGGACGCGCGGACGGTGCTGAATGTCGGGGCCGGCACCGGCTCCTACGAGCCGGCTGATCGCGAGGTGACCGCGGCGGAGCCGTCGGAGGTTATGCGGCGTCAGCGGCCTGCCGGCTCGGCGCCGTGCGTGGCCGCCGCCGAGAGCCTGCCGTTCGAGGACCACTCCTTCGACGTCGCGATGGCCGTCTCCACTGTTCACCACTGGGGGGACCCGATAGCGGGGCTGCGCGAGATGCGGCGCGTGGCCCGCCGCACGGTGGTGCTCACGTTCGACACCGACGAGCCCGGATGGCAGGACCGGTTCTGGCTTACCCGCGACTACCTGCCCGAGTTTGCCACCGTCCTCGCAGAATTTCCCTCACTTTCGAAGATGGCCGACGCGATCGGCGCCCGCGCTGAGCCGGTGCCGATCCCATGGGACTGCGCTGACGGCCTGTTCGAAGCGTACTGGCGCCGACCGGGGGCGTATCTGGAGGAGCACGTCCGCCGTGCGGTGTCGGTGTGGACGAGGGTCGGGCCGGACGCCGAGCAGCGGGCGGTGCGAAGCCTCCGCGACGACCTCGACTCCGGCCGCTGGGCTGAGCGCAACAGCGACCTCGCCCATCTCGACACGGCAGACCTCGGCCTCCGCCTGCTCATAGCTTGAATGGGCACCGGTTCGGACTGACCCAGGTTACTCCTCCTCGTCACCGTCCTCGGGTGCGTCTGGGTCGCGGAAGGGCCGCAGGCCTTGGCCGGGGCCGCTGGCGGTGATGTTGAACAGGTAGCGGCCCAGGAAGTTGACGTGCCGGTCCTTGAGCGGGGAGAGCCGGGCGACGTCCTCGTCCTTGTCGTCGTCGTGGCCCTCGGCGCGGAGCCGGGCCACGGCGGCGTCGAGGTAGCGGGTGTTCCACAGGACGACGGCGTTGAGGACCAAACCGAGGGCGACGAGCTGGTCCTCCTGGCCCTCACGGTACGCCTGGCGAATCTGGCCCCGGCCGCCGTGGCAGATCGCGCGGGCGAGGCGGTGGCGGGATTCCTGGACGGTGAGCTGCCGGTTCATCAGGTGGCGGTAGGTTTCGTCGACGGGGTCGACCAGGGCGAGCAGGTGCATGGTCTTGTCGATGCGGCCGTACTCGGCGAACGCGGCGCCGAGCGGGGTGAGGTGGCCCTCGCGGCTGAACATCTGCAGCAGGTCGTAGGCGCGGACCTGGTTGGTGATGAGCGATCCGGCGACTCGGAGCATGTCCGGCCAGTGGGTGACGATCCGCTTGAGATTGACCTTGTTGCAGGCGACGGCCTGCAGCGGCCCGTACCCGCCGGCCGACGACTCGCCGTCAGGCAGGTCGGCTCGCCAGAAACGCTGGTCCGACAGGTCGCGGAAGCGCGGGGCGAAGCGGAAGCCGAGCATCTTGTACAGGCCGAAGGCCATGTCGGAGTGCGAGGCGTTGTCGGTCGCCACCATCTCCGGCTTCACCCCGCCATCCAGGTTCAGCAGGGTGTCCAGCGTGTAGAGGCTGTCGCGCGGGGTGCCGCGTACGACCATCGCGCCGGTCCCCGCAACCTGGTCGTTCACTGGCGGACATCACTTGTTCCTGGGGTGTCGTATGCCTTCCCGACGAAGGTCTGCGGCGCGGGCTGCGAGGTAGTCGGCCCAGGATGTCTTGGCGAACCGCCCGGGTGTCGGCTTGCCGGTCACCGGGTTCGGTGTACCGGGCGCCGGCCGCGGCGTGGGCAGCCGCTCGGGCTCCCGGAGCGGCACGGCGGGTTGATCTGTGGGCGCAGCAGTCCCATGCCTGCGCGGTCGCCTCCCCGTAGAGCCGGGTGTCCGTGGCTGTGGCGCCTCCGGGCTGTCCGCTCGGGGCCAAGCCACGGACCTTGTGGCTGGGCCGAAGTTAGGCCCCAGCCATCCTGCGCAACTCGCTCAAGGCGGCTAACCTCCCTTCGGAGCAGCTCTCGGACTGCATCGCGAAGAGCAGCCTGAGCCGAGCCAGATGTTCCTGGTTGAAGAAGCCACGAGCTTTCCAATGCCGGAGACTGCCCTTCCTGGAGGTGGAAGCTGTGGAGATCGACCTGCGTAAGGCGCGCCAGACCGTGCGAGAACTCGCGGAGCGGCTGGAAGAACTCGACGGGGTGGAACCGGACGCGGCGCCTACGCGGGCTGGACAGCGGGAGCGCAGTGAGGTGAGCCGCAGCCTGCAGTACATGGCCCACCTGGGGAACCGGGTGTCTGTGGAAATCATGGACGTCTTCTGTGCTTACAGGGAATGGGACAAGCCGGGCCGGCGGCATGAGTCGACAGAGGCGTGACTGAGCCTCGCTGCCCCGCTGACCTGTCGCCCCACCGGTGAGTGTCTGCTGGGGGGTGCGGGCGGTGCGGTTGCGGTTGTCGTGCCTGTACGCACCTTTGCCTCGTACCGCAGCCAGCGGAACATTCCGGGCCTGTGGTGGCCAGCGACGACCGCGGGCGCATCGGGTACGCGTCCTGGCCGGAGCGGGTTCAGGTGGTGTTGCGGGATTTCGAGCCCGCCGAACAGGCCGGGGTGGTTCGGAGGGGACGCGGGCGGCTTGCGGTCGGGGGTGGGGTTGTCTATGGCGGCGAAGACGCCGGCGGCCATGTGGACGGTGGGCGGGTAGCCCTGTGGTCCGCGCTGGGCAAGCCGGGTGGGGCCGGTGATCAGGTGGGGTGTTCGTCGAGGGCGAGGATGCGGGCGTAGGCGGCGGCCCGGTCCTTGTGTACTGCGGTGAAGGGGGTGGGGGTGCAGCGGTAGAGGTACACGGCGCCGATGGGGAGGTTGCCGGTGGTCAGGGGCAAGGCCAGGACGCGGCGGGCTCCCCGGCCTCTGCCCACCCGCCAACGCCAGGACATCACCCGCTTCGCCCGTATCACCCTGGACCTGCTGCTGCACACTCCACCCCATGCCCTGGCCACCGGAACAGACGGCCTCGAACTGCACCGCGCCGAAGTCCACCAGGCCGCGGGCGTCCTCTCCGTCCACCTCGCCATCTGGGTGCGTCCCGACGTGCAGCTGACAACGACGGCCCAAGGGCACGTCATCTGGCCAACCGGTACCTGCCCGCGAACATCAGCGCACGTTCAGCCGGGTCTCGTGGCCCCGACGTAGTTGTCGCCCTCGGAGCGGTAGGGCGAGATCTGGATGGGCGCGCCCCTGCGCGGGGCGTGGATCATGCGGCCGCCGCCGATGTACAGGCCGACGTGGTTGACGTTGCCCGGACGGCCGTAGAAGACGAGGTCCCCGGGTACGGGCTGCTGCCCCTTCGGCACGGCCGGGCCCCTCGCGAACTGGCGCTCGGCGGTGCGCGGCAGGGACACGCCCGCTGCCGCGTACGCGGCCTTGGTGAGGCCGGAGCAGTCGAAGCCGCGGTCCCCGGCGGTGGGGCCGTCGCCGCCCCAGACGTAGGGGAGGCCGAGTTGTCCCCGGGCGTAGGCGATTGCCTGCGAGGCGGCGGATCCCGGAGTGGGGCTGGGCGGTTCCTTGCTGCGGTAGGCCCGTGCTTGGGCCAGGACCTGCGACACGTACCAATGCGCGTGGTTGTACGTGAACACTGCCGTGCGCAGGTCGCGTCCGTGCCGGGCGCCGGAGTCGCACAGGTAGGCGGCGGCCGAGTGGATCGCGTCATGGGGATCGTAGGGCGAGGGCGGCCTCGCGCCGCCAGGCGGCGGCGGGTGCCGGGCGATGACCTGGCGGAAGGTCGGGGCGAGGAACTGCATGGGCCCGCGGGCGCCCGCCTCGTTGGCGCCGCGGTGGACGCCGGGCAGGGGACTGCGGCCGTGGTCGGTCTCGATCTTTCCGATGGCGGCGAGCACGGACCAGTCCAGGCCGGGGCACGTGGTCGCGGCCCGGTGGTAGAGAGCGAGGTAGCCCGTCGGGATGTCGGAGAGCGCGGTGCCGCTGGGGCGGCTCATGCCTCCGGTGAACGAGGAGAACAGGCTGCCGGCTCCGGCGGCGGCCGCCGCGACAAGCAGAAGGAGAGCCGCGAGGGCCGTGCAGGCGGCCTTGAGCATGGTGAATCACCCTCCCCGTGCGATGTCGTGGGGGTGTGGAGGCTGCGGTGGCGGTGCGGTCGGCAGTACGCCCGTCGGCTTCCCGACGGAGGTGGTGCTCGCCTCGGTCTCCGTCAGCGGCGGCAGGTGCGGCCATGCGGTGGTCAGCTCGATGAGGCGCAGTCGACGTGAGGGCTGCAAGGTCGCTTCCAGGGGTAACCACCGCGCTTGAGAAAAATCGTTCAGGCCCGCCTCGCTCCTGAAGTTCGCGGTGGTCGTGGCGATGGGGACGCACAGCGGGTCGTTGAGCGCGGCGCGTGCCTCGGTGAGGGCTCGGCGTACGCGGGCCTCGCGGTGGGCGTTCGTGGTCCACACCAATACGGGTGTGGTGATGCCCGTGGTGGAGGCGAGCTTCGCGTAGTCGGCCAGCTTGTGGGCGACACGCTGCGGTGCTCGCTCGGTGCCGCAGTCGTACTCGAGGAACCATTCGAACTCTCCGGCGGGCTCGCGCCAGCGGCCGTACGCGTCGGGCCGGACGAGGTCGCCGAAGTGCCGTCGGCAGCGCGTCTCGGACCACCAGCCGGTGAGCCGGCCCTGGTCGTCGGCCTGGCGCGAGCAGGCGACGAGCGTGGTGAAGAAGCTGTTGACGCCGACGGTGTGAGCCAGCTGCAGGGAGTAGGCGATGCCCATGGCCCGTTCGTGCCGGTAGCCCAGCTCCCGCGTTTCCAGGCCTTCTTCCCGCGCGATGACGGTGGCGCCGGCGACGTCGAGGACGTAGTGCATGGGGGCGGAGCCGTAGGTGAGGAAGGGCTGGAAGCGGTCCACGACGCGCCATTTGTAGAGCTGGAGCAGGCGCAGGTTCGCGGCGCGGGTCGACGGCCAGGCCAGGTCGGCGATCTGGCCGGTGGTGAGGACCCTGTGCTCGTACAGCATCTGGCCCAGCCAGCGGTCGCGCGGAGTGAGGCGGCGTACGAGACGGGCGAGGTGGTCGCCGGTGACGGCGGTGCGGCTGCCCAGGCGCTTGGGACGGTGGCCGCGCAGAGCGCGCTGCGGGGTGGGGTTAGTGATCACAGGATTGCCTCCGTGAGGTCGAGTAGCGGGACGCGGACACGGGTCTCAGGTACTGCGGCGCGGGTCGGCCGCTGGCGAGCCCGATGTGTGGAGGGAGCTTCCGGCGGCTGCCGGTGGCGCGTTGCCTTGCGCGGCGGCGCGGATGCGGCGGGCACGGCCGGGTGTTGGGGGCGGGAGTTTTTCGGTGACCACGGTGAACGCCGGGGCTTCGGCGCCGTGGACGACGGGGCGGACCGCGGCGTGGAAGGCGTCCAGGTTGGACAGGTCGTGCTCGGTCAGTCGTGGCTCGGTGTGGCGCGCGAGGTGGCGGGCGTCCTCGGGGGACGTGTTGAAGAAGATCTTGGTTCGGGCGTTGGCGCTGATGCCCTCTTCGAGCTCCTTTGGGAGCTGGCGCAGGTACTGATGGGCCAGCGTCATCGACAACCGGTAGCCACGGGCCTCGGCGAGCATGTCCTCCAGCGGGTACGGCAGATTGAGGAAGTGGTGTGCCTCGTCCACGTAGAGCGAGGCGTCGGGGCGGCGGCCCTGGGGCACGCGGGCCCGGTGCGTGGTGACCTGCCAGGTGCGGGCGACGACGACCGAGCCGATCAGACGGGCGGTCTCGGCGCCGAGGCGGTCGCGGGCGACGCGCACCAGGCAGATCCCGCCGTCGTCGAGGACCTGGTCCATGGCGACACTCGACGGCCCGCCGCCCACGGCATCGCGGACGAAGGGGCGCAGCAGGAGACCACGGAGCTTGTTCATCAGCGGAGCCGTGACCTGGGCGCGGGCAGCCCCGGACAGGTCGTCGTACCAGGACCAGAAGCCGCGTAGGACACGGTCGTGGATCTGACGCACAGCGCGCTGTCGGAAGGCCGTGGTGGACAGCAGCGTGGGCAGGTCGGTCAGGGCCGGTGTGTCGGACAGCGCGCGCAGGGTGAGCAGCCCGG
Source organism: Streptomyces sp. CC224B (assembly GCF_030010595.1). NCBI lineage: Bacteria > Bacillati > Actinomycetota > Actinomycetes > Kitasatosporales > Streptomycetaceae > Streptomyces > Streptomyces sp. CC224B. Next base: position 28,828 of record NZ_JASCXL010000061.1, read on the forward strand.
CGCGCAGGATGTCGTCGGTGCGCGGCCCCCACGAGGAGGCGTACACGCGGGAGAAGATCGAGACCAGGTTGTCCACGGTCCGTACGGCGTCCTCGCCCTCCAGCGGGTTGAGGACCGGCGGTCGGTGCCTGCTGTTGGCGTCGAAGAGCACGACCTTCTCTCCCAAGCGTTCCGGCAGCCGCATGAGGACGTCTGTGACCAGGTCGCCTTTCGGGTCGATCACCACCTGTCCGCGCCCGGCCTCAGCGTCGGCGAGCACCATGTGAGCCATCAGTTCGGACTTGCCGGAGCCGGTGGCCCCGAGGATGTGGAGGTGCTGGCGGGCGTCGGCGACCCGCAGGCCGACGGGGCGTACGCCCCCGGCCGTGGTCAGGCCGAGGGGCTTGGCCGACGGTCCCGGTGCGGCGAGCCCGGGAGGCGGAGGGACTGCGCGGGCGCCGGCACGCTGGAGGCCGGGCACGCTGCTGTCCCACGGGAGATGGGCCAGGGCGGACAGCTCCGGCACCGACAGGAGATCGCCCTTGTCGAGACGGCGTTCGGCGAGATGGGCCAGGGTGCGACGGGGCCGGGTCCGGCGGAAGTAGTTGTGCTCGGTGTACGAGGCGTACGCGCCGGCGACGGCGTGGCCGTGGCCGCGCAGCCGACCGCGGGCGCGACCGCGCTCCTCGGCGTCGGCATTGGCGGAGACGAACGCGATGACGGCGTAGCGCAAGCGGCTTTCGTAAGAGGCGCCGCGCTGCTTGGCCACGATGGCCCGGTTCTCGGCGGACGTTGCGAGCGCCGCTTGACGGTCCCCTCCTGTCGCCTGGCCGCGGGGGCGGAGACGAGGTATCGCCGCGTCCAGCAGGCGGATGACCGGGCGAGCGGATCCTTCCGTCCCAAGGCGCCGGGCCGAACGCCGGGACTTCTGCACTCGGCGTCCGGTGACGGGCCGTGCCAGGATCTGTACCACGGCCTGCTCGTCGTGGTTCAGGCCGATGTGGGCGCAGAGCAGGGCGCGCAGCGGGTCGGCTGGGAAGTCGGCGCGCAGAGGCAGCGCCTCGTTGCGGGCGAGCCGCAGCTCGCCCCACGCCGCCTCGCTGCTCGCGGCGAGGGGGACCGGTGCGCTGGCAGGGCGGGTACGTGCGAGGGCTCCGGGCCAGGCCGCCTGGACCGCGCGCTCCACCATCCCGGGAGGTATGACCCCTGGCACCCAGAGGTGGATGCGGACAGCCTCCCGGCTCAGGACGTACTCCCAGGACAGGTGCGGTTGGCCGGTCAGCAGCCTGTGCCAGGCCGGACGGAGAAGTCCGATTAAGTGGGCCCACAGGGCGGCTGCCCCCGCCGGGTCGGCTGCCGGCGGCGCCAGCAGCTCGACCACGCGTGCTCCGTCAGCCAGCCTCCGTCGGCACCAGCGGCGCCACCACCAGCGAGCCACGATCAGCGCGGCCATCAGGGCGGAGGCCGAAGGGACAGCGACCGGCCCCCACACAACGGACTTCTCGGAGACGTACGCGAGGACGGCGGGCAGGGCAGCGCTGGGATCGCGCAGGTACTCGTAGAACGAGCCACCGTCCGCAGTCAGCACCGGCGCGGCAACGGCTGGGTCCATGGCTACCGCCTTCACATCGAGACGCTTCACATCGGGTCGAGGGTGACGTGGCCATCGGCGCTCACCTCCAGCTCGGGCGCGCTCCCCGCGGTATCGGCGGCCGGGGCGAAGCCGAGGTGCGTGTCCTCGGGCGGGCTCACCGCCCCGGCCTCGGCGTACGCGGCGAGTTCGGCCGGATCCGAGGTCACCAGATAGTGCTCCGTGGGCGAGGCGACGCTTTCGAAAGCCACCCGCTGGGGACCCGCGCAGAGCAGCCCCTGGCCGCGGTCGGCCGTCAGAAGGAACTGCCGCTCGCCGTCGGAGAGGTCGAAGGCATGGGTGATCTCGTCGATGGCCTGGGGCGCTTGGCGCAGCAGGATCTGGGTTGCGGCGTTGGCCACCACGGCCTTGCCCAGGTCCGTGGCAAGGACGTCGGCGGTGTCCTGGGTGGCCACGGTCAGGCCGGCCCAGTGCTTTCGGCCCGCCTTCGCCATGCGGAACAGGAAGTCGGCTCCGGCTCGTTCCCGCATGAGCAGCCACGCCTCGTCCACGGCTACCAGGCGCGGGCGGCGCAGCGCCGGGTTGGACACGCGCCGCCACACCGCGTCCAGGGTGAGCAGGGTGCCGATGGGCTTGAGCTCTTCGGCCAGGTCCCGGAGCGAGAAGACCACGAGGTGGCCTTCGGGACGGCTGGTCGTCGGCCCGGTGAACAGGCCGGAGAAGGCGCCGTGGACGAAAGGGTGCAGCCGCGTTCCGAGCCGTGCCGCGTCCGCATCCACAGAATGTTCGAGTGTGCCGACCAGATCACGCAGCAGCGGCGCGGGACGTCTCCACGTCCGAGGGTCCGCTGTGATTCCGGCCTGCTGGTACGTGGCCACGATCGCGCGGTCCAGAACCGCCTGCTCCGTGGAGCCGAGCTGTCCGCCGAGCAGCACGCTGAGGACCGTGTGCAGGAACAGGGAGCGCCTGACGAGCGCGTCCTTGGGGGCGGTGCGGCGGCCGTCGGGGTGGGTGTACACGGGCAGGTCGAAGGGGTTGAGGCGCTCGTTCTCGGCGCCGAGGTGGACGTAGGTGCCGCCGACGGCACCGGCGAGGCGGGCGTACTCGTCCTCGGGGTCGATCACGTGGACCTCGATGCCGCGGTACAGCGAGCGCAGCAACTCCAGCTTGACGAGGTAGGACTTGCCCGCGCCGGAGCGTCCGAGGACGAACGCGTTGTGGTTGTCCAGGGCGAAGCGGTCCCAGTGCACCAACCCCTGGCTGCCGACGTTGTACCCGTAGAGCACTCCGTTCGGCGCGGCGACCGAGGTGGGATCGGCCGGCGGGAGATCAGAACTGGTGAAGGGGAAAGCCGCCGCGAGTGCGCTCGTATCGAAGGTGCGGCGCAGCCGCAGCAGGTCCAGACCCATGGGCAGGCAGGCGAGCCAGCCCTGCAGGCTGCGGTAGCTGGCGGGCTTGGCGTCCAGCAAGAGGCTGGCCGCCAGCGAGCGAACCGCTGCCACCTCGTCCGCCAGCTCCTCGCGGTCGCGCGCGTGGACGGTGAGGTAGAGGCCGAGCCGGTAGAGCTTGCCCTCACCGCGGGCGACGCGGGCGGAGAGGTCGTAGGCATCCTCCGTAGCCACCTCGACGTGCGGGTCGAGCAACTGGCCTTTGTCCTGGCTGTAGCGGCGGCCGGACTCGAGGCGGGCCAACTGCCGCTTCAGCCGGTTGGCCGCGGTCACCGGGTCGATCGGCTCGATGTGCAGGGAGACGTCCAGCCGGCCCGGGTACGTCAGCAGGGGCTGGAGCCAGCCGGGATGGACCTCGCGGGGGTAGCCGACCACGGCGAACGAAGCGACCCGTTCGGTGCCGACTTCGAGGTGCCGAGAAGCCACCACCAGCGTGTCGGGAGCGAATGCGCTTCCGTACGCTCGCGCGGCCTCACTGCGGCTGCCGGAGTCGACGGGCGCAGCACGGCGGCGGTCACGGCGCTTCATACCGCTCGCCTCCCATCACGCGGGGCGGGCGGATCGGCGATGTCGCCCTCAGCTCCCGCACCACCGCTGATCACCTCGTCGGCGGCGGCCGAGGCGGATGACGGCGGGACGAGACGGTCCGGGTCGCAGGCCGCGCTCAGTACGGCGGTGGCCTGCCCGGCATCCAGCGCGGTCACGGTGATCCCGATGGGGCCGAGCAGTCCTGCGGCTTCGCTCAGACGACGCAGGAGCCGAGCCTCAGCCGCACGCCGGGAACCCGGTTCCACGGCGGAGGAGCCCCGGCCGGACCTCCACAGTGCCAGCACGCCGCGCGGCGAGGCCCCACCCGGCCCTTCGGCACGAGCCGCGCTGAGGGCGGGCTCTCGCAGGACCAGGAGCACCTGATGGCGCAGGAGATCAGCATCCCGTCCCAGCTGCTCCACGTACGCGGCGTGCTCCAGGGCGGCCCTCTCCAGAGCGGGATGCGGCAGGCGGACGGCGTACTCGCGCAGCTCACCGATGTGCGCGGACAGATCGAGGCGTTCGGCCCTGACGAGGATCTGCACGGGCGCGGTGAGCGAGTGCAGGTAGCGGCCGAAGGCGCTGACGAGGGTTTCCTGTTCGGCAGGCGTACGCAGGGTGAAGTTGATCGTGCTGCACACGGCCACGGCCGCGACGCCGTCCGTGCCGAGGTCGATCACGCCTGTCTCGGACACGGCCTTGGCCGGGAGGCGAAGCGGGGCCACCGGGGTGTCCATGCCGTGCCGCACGCTCCTGCCGGACTCGTCGGTGGCGCGCTCGAGGAGCCAGCGGGGCGGTGCGTGGACGCCTTCCGGCGCAGTGATCAGACGGCGCGGAGCCAGGCGCTGTCGCACCGCGGCCAGCGCGAGCCGGTCCAGGGACAGACCATCGCGGGTGCCGAGAGCCAGCAGCAGCGCCGTACCGCCGATCGGGAAGGCGAGCAGGGCGATGACCGGCAGCGGCAGCAAACCCTTGGTGAACGACCAGAAGCCGTACAACGCGGTGCCGGTGGCGGCGAGCAAAAGCAACTGGTGGGCGGTCAGATTCGCAAGGACGGTGTCCTCGCGCTCCACGTCCGCGGGGATGCGCACCGGTTGACTCATCAGCGATCACCTCGTGATCGAGGCGGGGGCTCGGTGTGCGGGGGAGCGCTGTTCCCCGGCGAGGGCGGGCGGAAGGTGGTGGGCGCGGGCGGCCGAGCGGCCCGGGGAAAGGGAGCGGGCGGCGGCTGGAACCTCGGCTCCTGGAACAGCGGCGCAGCCGGAGGATGGACGCGGCGGGGCAACGGGTGCGTGGCCGTCGGCGAGGGTGTGGCCGGGGGCCTGAACGACGGCCTGGCGGGTGCCGGAGCCGAGGGGACGCGCGCGGGCGCGGACGAAGCGCCCGACTGCCCGCCCGGTGCCAGGAAGACCGGCATGGGCGGAGGGCCCGGTGTGTGCCCGCCCGCAGGTGGTGGACTGCCCTGGCCAGGAGCCTGACCGGGTTGGTTGGGCGCGAGGAACAGCGGCGGTCCTGGCGGCCGCAACCGTCCCGCACCCGTGCGCCCGCCACGCCGCGGTGTTCCCGCTCCCGCGCTCCGTCGGCGTGTCGCCGGCATCGCAGCCGCCGGTACGGCGGTCCGCCGATGAGCAGCGGCGACACCCGGCCCTCCCCGGCCACCCCAGCCGGCATGTCCAGCAGCGGCCGCCCGCACGGGCCTGCCACGCAGCAGCCCGAACGCCTTGTACGCCACCGCGGCGCGGACGAGGCGGCCGGTGAAGGACCTGCCGTGTCCGACCCGCGCCGAACCCAGGATCCAGAACGGGATCTTGACCAGGATGTACATCAGCGCCAATGAGACGAGCACGCTGACCAGGTCGTTCTGCTCACGACCGAACGGGCTGAAGGTCCCCGGGGTCAGAAACACGCGGATCCCCACCACGAGCGCCATCGACTGCGCGACCTGGATCGCCAGGAGCCCCGCGAAGACCCGCCACCACCAGCGAGCGATACCGTCAGTCTGCGGCAACGCGTGACACATCAGCGCCAGCGGGGCACCCGCGATCAGCAGAATCGTCAGCGCGACCCGCACGATGTACGTCACCAGGAGCGCCACCAGGAGGACGGCGACCACGCCCAGCAGCAGGATGATGAAGATGCCGCTGTCGGACGTGAAGCTGTGGAGGACGAAGTCCCGCAGCGCCGTGCCCGCGGAGTCCTCATCGAGTCCGGGTCCCAGCACCGCCGTCGACAGGGCGTTGGCCAACTCCACGGCCTGGGAGGCGAGCGGCAGAGAGAGCCCGGCAGTGAGAAAACCCAACGGAATGCGCGGCCCCAACTCGCGCACCGAGTACCGGGTCTGCACGCTCTGGTACCCCATCAGCAGGATTCCGGCCACCATGATCAGCACCCCGTACGCGGCAAGCGTGATCTTCCAGGAATCCGTCCACAGCTCCCCGATCCGAGGTATCCCGTCCGGCTCGGGAGTGGTGAGCAGGGTGTCGCCCAGGAGCTCCAGCAGCGGGTTCAGAGCGGCGCTCACAACGCTCTTGAAGAAGGCGTTGATGGCCGCGGTGACGCCCTTGGCCACCCAGTCGACGATGCCGGTGGGCGCTTGCTCCGCTACCGCCGCCGTGACCTCCTCCGGAGCCGCAGCAGGCATGCCCGCGGTGGCGCTCGACTGCGGAACGCAGCCGTCCGGAGTACACGGCGATGGCTCGGCAACCGACACCACGGACGGGGAACTGGCGGTGGCAGCGGCGTCCACAGCAGGGGCACTCTTACCCGCCGCGTACAGGGCCACCAGCACGACCAGCAAGACGCCCCCGGCCGCAGCTCTCCTTCGCCAGCGGCGGCGCGGACGACGGGCGACGACATGGCAGATCATCGCGCTCACGCCTCGACGATCCCTTTGAGGATCTCCACGACGAGAGGCGCGAGCGCGGCCAGCCCGTACCCCCACCCCGCGCTCTTGAACGCGGTCTTGGCCCGCTGCACTTCACCCGGGTCGCCGCCGGCCATCAGGTAGAGGACGCCCCCGATGGTCAGGAAGACGGTGGCCAGCCCGGCGAGGACGCCCATGATCCAGTTGCGGATGTTGTCGAGCACCTCGTTCACGGACTTCGCCAGGGCCAGGACGGCAGCATGGTCCGCCGCGTACGCCGAGGAGGCCGCAAGAACGGACACGGCGGCCGTCAGCGCGATGGCCAGCGCCCACCGGAGGGCCCGGTGGCCGTCCCGTCCGGCGCCCAGGCAGGACCGGGGGAGACGAGACCGGGGAGGGTGGCCAAGCCACTTCCGTGCTGTGCTGTGAGGCTTCTCGTGCATCTCAGGCATCTCCGATGGCGCGAAGGAAGCGCGGAGCCTATGGGGGAGCCCCCGCACCCGAAGAGACCGGCTCGGCTGACGCCTTTGGACAACCAGTCATGAGTAGTACGGAGAGTGACGAGCGGAGTGCCCGACGATCAGGCCGAGAGGGAGCTGATCGTGAACGACGCGTGGCCGACCCGCGTGCGGCGGCATCTCGGACCTTGGCGGTCCGGTCCTCGTCCCGCATAAGCGCGACCAGACGCTGTTCCGCCCGGCGCCGGGCCTTGTAGACGGAGGCGAGCGTCAGGTGGTGCTCACCGGCCCAGTCGCTGACGGACTCTCCTTCCAGCCGCGTACGACCGATCAGGTCCGCCTCGGTCCGGGTCAGGACTCCCGCGCGGACTGCACGCGCCAGCACAAGGTCCGGGTGGCCCGCAGGTGGCTCGGAGGGAGCGGCGGCGAACCTGCTGATTTCCACCGGGACGGGCGCATCGAGCGCCGCCGTCAGAGCGGCGAGGCCTCGTCGATAGGCAGCCCACTTGAGCCTGACGACGATGTGCGGCTGGGACAGGTCGACCGTGATCAGAGCGGTCAGGAACCCCAAAAGGACCTCGGCGTGCACGTCGTACGGTTCTGCCGAGTGCCGCGCTGCCAGACGCTTGGCGACGTTGGCAAGAGCAGGCAGCGCCATACCTGCGCAGGCCAGAGCCCACGTAGCGCCAACGGTGCGCGAGCGCTCCACCAGCACGCACCAGACGTAGTCCTTCACCTCCTGCGGACAGGGGCCGTGCAGCAGGCGGTCGAGCAGTTCGTCCAACGCGACACAGCGGTCGGGCAGTCCCTCGAGGCCGCGGCAGTCCAAGGACAACGGCTCAGTGCCGGTCACCAGGTGATCGAAACCCTTTCGAGCGACGTCCAAGGGCGACGGCGACTCAGCGGCGGCGGTATCGATATGGCGGTCACGGCGTACGGCGGCTGGCATGGTCGCGCCTCCTTCCGAGCTGGGAGTCATCACGACGTCCCAGGAAGCCCGATCGCTGCCAAGCACCGGACAACTGCCGCCTGAAGCGCTACGTCGGAGGACCGCCGTGGCACTGCACGTCCCGATCACCGTGACCGACCATTGGCCCTGATGCCCGCGATCTCGTTGTAAGCGGGTTTTAGCAATCTCGCAGTAGTACCTGACCTGCGACGCAGCAGCAGAGAGGCGCCTGAGCGCCGGTCACCGACGCGGTGGCACAGGACAACGACGCGGCGCAGTCTCACAGACCCATGTCGAAAATCCGGACGGCTCGCGGCCTCTTGAGGCGACAGAGCATTCCTCACCGGAGGACAGGAGGAGCCGGAGATGCGACATCCCCACTACGGCGACGGCCAGGACGCTGCCCACTGGCTGGCCTCCGCCGGCCTCGGGGGCATCACGTTCTACCGCCGGTCCCGTGAGCGTGTGCTCGCGCTGCTGCCTGAACGGGACGCTTCCGGCCCCGCCGCGCGGGACACCGTGGCGGTGGCGGAGTCCCTTTCGGGACTGAGCCGGACGATCACCGCACGCGTGCTCCGCGCCGTGGCCCGGACCGCGCTGCCTGACGCGGATGCAGGCGTACCCGCACAGTCCTGCTCCGAACTCAGGACTGGGCAGTCGGCCATGCGGACGGTCCCTCACCGGACTCCCCAGGACCGGGCGGCGCTCCGCACGGCGGTCGTCCCCTTCGACACGGTGCTCGCCTGCGTGTGGGACCGGTCGGCGGACTGGGTCGGCGACGTTCCTCGGACTGGACTTCTGGGGTTCAGCGGCATATTCGTCTTCGTCACTCACGGTCACACCGTCGAAGCGCGCTTCGCGGTCGTCCGCTACCGGCTGGCTCCCCTGGCCCGACGCCACGCCTTGGTGCGGTGCGACCACTACCCCGTGGGCACCACCGGGCCGGAGCGTACGCACACCACCGTGTCGCTCTTCACCCCTGCGCTGCCTGAGGCGGGAGCGCTGAATCGGGAGGGGCGCTGATGTCGAACTCCGTCCGCCCCGAGCGCTGGCTCACAGCGCAGGAAGCAGCCGACCGCCTCCGCGTCGCGCGCAAGACGCTCTACAACTGGGCCGCCACCTGGGACGTGCAGCGACGAGGTCCGGAACCCCTCCGCGTGGGCAACCGTGCTCTCCGCTACCGGGAATCGGATGTCGAGCGATGTGTCGAATCCCGACGACGTTCGGGCTGAGGACTCCCGGTCACCGATGAGGAGGCACGTGCCATGACGAAGGAAGAGCCGTACGACCGCTGGCACAAGGCACAACCGACAAAAGGTGAACCGGAATGCCCTGAGCACCCAGGGCTCGTGCCCGCCCCGATACACGGTTCGCACATGCGGTGGCAGGCGCGCTGGCGGGACAAGGACGGCCGACAGCGCTCCAAGAACTTCCCGCAGAACAGGAAGCAGGCAGCTCTCGCCTATCAGCGCAGCCAGCGCGCCGCAGTTGCGGAAGGCCGGGATCCGTTGCCGCACCGCTCCCGCCGGAGGAAGAGCACCAAGGACAGCGAGCAAGGCGAGGAAGAAAAAGCGTCGCCGACCATCAAGGCTTACGCGGAGACGTTTCTGTCCCGGCACGAGGGTCGCGAAGGCACCGTGGAGACCTACGGGTACCGCTTGCGTGGCCATGTGGTTCCAGCGCTGGGACACCGCCGGGTGAGCGAGGTGAAGAGGGGCGACTACCGGGACTTCTTCACCGCGCTGAAGAAGGAAGGAATGCCGGACAATACCCGGACTGGAGTGAAAAAGGCCCTGTCCGTCATGCTGTCGATGGCCGTGGAGGACGGCTATCTGGAGGCGAACCCGGTAGCTGGAATCCGGTTGCCCGCGGGCTCCAGACGAAAGGTGCGGCTGACGTGGAGGCACGTGGTCGCCCTGGCCGAGGAAATCGATCCACGGTACGAATTGCTCATCTGGTACGGGGCGCTCCAAGCGCTTCGGTCCATGGAGGCCACTGGCGTGCGCCGTACGGACATGGAGTCCGTTCCTGGCAGACAGCGGGTGGAAGTACAGCGCCGCAAGAAGAAGGCGACACCGTTGAAGACGGCTGCCAGTCAGGAGTGGCTCGACGTGGGCTCGTTCCTGCTTTCCAAGTACCAGCATCACTTGACGCAGTGGCGTGCGCCACTGTCCGCTGCGGCTCTACGCAGACGGGAGCGGCGGAGTCTTCCGCCCATCTCACGGGAGTACGACGAGCTGGTCACGCTGACCCGATATTGGACCCCTGTGCAGGAATCCGCACTGAGCCGTGCCTTCAACCTGGCCAAGAAGCGGGTCCGGGCGCGCGGAATCGACATCCCGGAAGACGCCACGCTCCGGGACCTGCGGCACTTCGCGGACGCGGTCTGGGTGGCGTCGGGTCTGGAACCGCGCAAAGTGCAGGCACGCATGCGGCACGCTCGCCTGGCCGAAACGCTGGACACGTACGGCTACCTGGTGTGGGAGGTCGACTGGGAGAACGCTCCCGCTTCCTTCGAGGAGCTGTACGGGATCCGGGCTCCGCACGGACTGCCGGAGGCAGCTCTCGTCCCACGCGCCCAGCGTGAACGACGCAGGTGGCGAAGGAGCTCCTCTCCATGATCGACCGTTCGAGTGCGACGACCGGGCCCGCAGACGATCCGAGCGCCGTATCAAGGCCGCAGCCTCCCCCCGTGGCAAGACCTTGCGGGCGTTCGACTTCAACAACGGGCGCGTTGGCGGATGTGCACCGGATGTGCACCACGGTGGAACGCCTGTCGCCTTTGCGCAGGTCAGATGCCCTTTTGGTAGTGCTCCCAACAGTCCCCGGCGTACAGCCCGACTCGTCTGCCTCTCAGGCTTCTCACCTGGGGGAGAGCTGTTCGTCGTCCTTGCTCGGAGCGCAGTGGGTCAGGTGATCCGGTGCTCCCAGCGCAGGGAGGGGACCTGGTCGATCCAGTACTGGTGGGACGCGGGCGTCACGCGGAGCCGCACGGAGTCGATCTCCGGCGCCCCGGCGTCCTGCCAGGCGACGAGTGAGCGTTCCACGTCGTCCCACAGGGCCACCGGGCCGCCTTGGCGGACGGTCCAGCTCTCGCCGTCGACGAGGAATTCGGCGAACGACTCCCTCTCCGGGTCGAACAGGTACCGCAAGGGTGAGCCGTCACCGCCCGTCGCGCGGACGAGCTGAGCGCCGGGCGCGGCCAACTGCGCGAGGAACGCGGGCATCCACTCCTCCAGAACGAGAGGCGACACCAGAACGTGTCGCTCGCTGTCGGCGTACGCGGCCCGGGCGGAGACGTCGCCCGCCAGAGGGGCCATTGCCTGCATGAAGGAGGAGCGCTCGACGATCCTGCCCTCCGCGGTTCCACCATCGCCGACGGTGAGTCTCGCCAGGCCGGTGCCCCACGGCCAGGAACCGACCGTGCCGAGGACGATGCCCCCGGGCTTCGTCTGCCGGATCCAGGCGTACGGGATGCGGCGGACCGCGCAGGTGGCGATGACGCGGTCGTACGGTGCGCGGTACGGGTGGCCGATGAGCCCGTCGCCCGTCACCGTCCACGTCGAGAAGCCGACGGCTTCGAGAGCGGCATCGGCGCGTGCGGCCACCTGCGCGTCGACCTCGATCGTGGTGACATTGTCCTCGCCGAGGTAGTGACACATCAGGGCGGTGGAGTAGCCGGTGCCCGTGCCGATCTCCAGGACCCGGTGGCCCGCCGCAAGGTCCAGGGCCTCGATCATGCCGACGACGGTGGCCGGGTCGGTCGAGGAGGACGTGGGCACGCCCACGACGGGTTCGTCGGTCTGGGCGGCGGTGAGGTGGCCGTCGAGTTGGGTGGTGAGCGTGTCGACGCTGTATGCGATCTTCAGCCACTCGTCCGGGGCCATGTCGGCGGCGACGACGGGCTGCCAGGTCCGCCCCTCGTCCAGGAACACTCCCGGGTGGAGGAACCGCTCACGAGGGACGGACTCGACGGCCGTGCGCAGCCAGGGAGACGTCAGGACACCTTTGGTCACGAGTACGGCCGACATGCGGCGTCGCTCGGATGCCGGGTCGGTCACGGGCGGTCTCCTTGTGCGAGTAGGTCGGCGAAGGCCGCGGACATCGGGAAGCCGGTCTCGGTCTCCAGCCACGCCCACTGTCCGTTGGGATTCAGTTCCAGCCACCAGTAGTTCCCCGCATGGTCGACGGCGAGGTCGAAGCTTCCCGAAACCAGCGCCAGTCGCTCCAGGTAGGCATGCAGTGCCCTGTCCACCGCATCGGGCAGGGGCTCCACGGTGTAGGCCAGGGCGCTGTAGTCCTTGCGCCAGTCCAGCAGCTCGGACTCGATGCGTACGGCGAAGGTGTGCCGGCCCACGATCAGTACGCGGACGTCGGCGACCTTGTCCACGCGGGTCTGGAACAGATGAGGCGTGACGCGAACGCTGTCGTCGATCTCGTCAGGGCTGACGGGGTCGGCCCATCCGGTCACCGGCACGCCGTCCCGGATGTAGGAAGTCCACCGCAGAGTCTTGAAGATCGCGTCGCCTTGGCCGCTGATGAACTCGCGTGCCTCGATCGGATCGTTGGTGACGAGGGTACGCGGGACGGTGAAGCCGAGCCGCTGGGCGAGAGCGAGCTGGGCAGGCTTGTAGTCGGCCGCAGCGCTGCGCAAGGGATGGTTGACCCAGAAAGGGCCGTCCAGGGCGTAGAGCGTACCCCCGAGTCCGTAGCGGACCTGCGCCGCCGCGAAACGGGAGTCGTCCGGTGAAAGGTGGGGGAATGTCGGCCACTCGGGGCGGCGCCAGTACACCGACCGGACCCGAGTCAGGTCGACCGTTCTCGACGGGGTACGCACCTGCCCGACCACAGGGGCTGGACAGACGCCGAACCAGGACGAGACCGTCAGGTCTCCTCCGATGTCGGCGGGATTGAACCGGACCACCGGCACATCGCGCCGGTTGAGTTCGCCGATCACCATGTCGGCGGTGATGTCATCCGCCTCCGTGGCCACCAGAACCGGCCTCTCCTCGGTCACGGTCATCAGTCCTGACTACTGTCCTGGTCATGACCCTGGTCGTTCCGGGAGTCCGAGTTCGTCGTCGTGGAGGTCTCGGTGCCGGAGCTGGTGCCGTGCTTGCCCATCTCGACGAGCTGTCCGGCGCGGTCGCGGAACACTCCGAGCTGGGTCACGGCGTCGACATGGACGGTGGCGTGCGGCCGCCGGACGGTGGTCGGGTAGGGGGCGAGCCGGCTCGCGCCCCACGGCCGGGTGGGGGCGGGAGAAGCAAGAGTGCTCATGGGACTCCTTGGAAGGTGGAGACGAGGCGTCTGCCTCAGGGAAGAGGGAGCTGATCTTGTAGCCGCCGGAAGAGTTTCTGACCCCACGAGCGGCGGGTGACCAGTGAACGACGATCCGTTACGGTCTCCCAGAGCGGAGCCCAGGCAATGCCCGGGCGTTTCACAGGCGTTGCGTCCAGGGAAGGGCGTACTCGTAGGGAGAGGCCGATGGCATCGAGGCGCGAGCGCTTCGCCGAGCGGCGTGTGGCACAGGGTTACTCTCAGGAAGGCTTCGCAGAGGCGCTTGCGGTGGCCGCGTCCACCGTGGTCCGTTGGGAAAGCGGTCGTGCCACCCCGCGACCGCATCAACGGCCGGAGATCGCAGCGCTGTTGGGAGTGACCCTCCCCGAACTGGAAGCCCTCCTCTCCGAATGGCAGCCGGCTGAGACCGCCGCGCTTGCCGACGATCCGCCTCTCCAGCGTGGTGATGACGACGACATGAAGCGTCGCGAAGTCGTGGGTCTGCTCGCCGTCACCGGCGCGCTGGTCACTCTCCCCGACTCCGACGGGATCTCCCGTGGGCGTACGGCGTCGGCTCTCCTGGAGGCGGGGGACGACCTGCATCGCAGCCTCTGGAAGGTCTACGCGCTCTCGGATTCCAAGCAGGCCGTCTTCCCCGCCGTCCGTGGGCAGCTCGACACGATGTCGAAGGGGCTGGCCGAGGCCCGTACATCGACCGAGCGGGCCCGGCTGTGCCGGATGACCGCCGACCTGTACCAGCTCGTCGGCGAGCTGTTCTTCGACGTCAACCGGTACACCGACGCAGCCCAGTGCTACACACTGGCCGCCCACGCCGCTCATGTCGGCGGGGACCACGACCTCTGGGCCTGTGCCATGACCCGCCACGCGTACGTCGAGCTGTACGCGCGCCGCGCGCCCGCCGCCGAGTCCTTGCTGGCGGCGGCCGCCCGGGTCGCTCAGGGAGGTGACGGCGCGCTCTCCACCCGCCACTGGGTCGCCGCCGTCCAAGCGCAGGCGTACGCGGCGACAGGCGACCTCGATGCCTGCGACCGGGCTCTGGACGAAGCCGAGAAGGTGTACGTTCTCGATGGTGAGCACTCCCACAATGGTGGTTGGCTCCGCTTCGACGGCTCGCGTCTCGCCGAGGAACGAGGGGCCTGCTACCTCCAACTAGGCCGTCCCGACCTTGCGGAGGCGGCCCTCACCGCGGCACTCGCCCAGCCCCTGTCACTGCGTCGCCGCGCCGCCGTTCTGAGCGACCTCGCCACTCTCGGGGCGTACCGGCGGGACACCGACCAGGTCGTGCACTACGCGGAGCAGGCTCTCGGACTGGCCGGCCGGTCTCACTCTGGATTCGTCGGCAGGAAGTTGGACGGGCTTCGAGGCTCTCTTGCCCCGCTCATGGCCGATGACCGAGTCTCGGACCTGGATCACCGAATCGCGGCGCTCCCGCGCACCACATGACGAGAGGGAAACGGGCATGAGTAACGGTCGGATCTTCCGCGAGGCGTGGATCGCCGGTGTGACCAGGCACTACCCCGGTGAGCCGAAGCCCAGCTACATCACGCCGTGGGACGAGACGCCCGAGTGGGAGCGCGAGGCCGCCGCGGCGGTGTACGGACAGGTTCGCGACTTCATCAAGGTCAGCGAAGGGCACGCCACACGGCTCTCCCGTGAACAGAAGGGCCGCTTCGTGGCGATCTGCTGGACCGCCCAGATGTTCAAGCACTTCGAGGACCCGAAGCCCGGATACGTCGCCGACTGGGCCGACCTGCCGGCCTGGCAGCGGGAGACGGACGCGGACATCTTCGAGCACATCGAGCGGACTGTCTGAGCGTCGGAACGGCGAGCGCTCCGTCCGATGCGTCCTGGACGGAGCCGTCTCCTCACGTAGCCGTGCAGATAGCCAGGAAAGTGCCGTTCCTGGCTCGTCGGCGTGCTCCGCGAACCGCTCGAACATCCCGCCCTCGTCGAGTCGGCCCAGTTACTCCAGGGTCTCCGCACCCGCGTGGCCCATACGGTTGACGGAAGCGACGATAACCACCAGCGGGCCCTCTGGCATCGAGGCAGCGTCGGGATCGGGCCACACCGCCTACCTGCGCGCGCTGCCGTGAGCGGTCCCTCGTCATCCCGCTGTCCTGCGGTGCCCATCCGGGCGGCCGGGGTCCGCCCTCCGCGCCGGAGGGCCTCACCTTCGTACAGATGAGGCCCCTGTGCGCGGGGTCAGGGCACGGTTTCTACTTGTTCTTCTTGAGCTTGCGCTCTCGCCACATCCAGACCGAGCCGCTGATGGCGATGATGACGATGATCATGATGACGCCGGTGGGCCAGAAGCTGCCGTCGCCCTTGGCGGCCAAGTAGAGGTGCTCCACGGTGTAGCCCTTTCTGTCAGCGGGTGCTCAGGTCCAGTCCCAGCCGCCGATCGCGGCTCCCCCGACGTAGCTGCCCACTTCGTAGCCGATGTCGGTGGCGGCGGCGGCCTTGCCGCCGACGCCCGCGGCCTTCATCGCCACGCCGGTGCCGCCGCTGGCCGCGCTCAGGATCCCTGTCGCCGCGATCTGGCCGGCGGAGTCTCCTTCCAGCACGCCTCCCGCGACACCGAGGCCGGTGCTCAGCGCCGCCGCGCCGACGGCTACGCCGACGCCGCCGACGGGGGCCAGGGCGGCCGCGCCGACCACGGTGCCGGCGACGCCCAGGGCGTTGCCCCACTGCTTCTTGTCCAGGCCGAGGAAGTCCAGGCCGCTGGGGTCGATGCGGTTGACGGGGTCGCCGGCCGCGTAGGCGTAGGGGTTGCTCTCCTTGCCGGACGGGTCGGGCTGGGTGAAGCGGCCCAGGTGCGGGTCGTAGTAGCGGGCACCCATCTTGTACAGGCCGCTCGGGTCGAGGTAGGTGCCGGTGTAGCGGTAGGGCTGGTTGGTGCCGGTGGTGGTGCGGGCCTCGCCGTAGGGCCCGTAGCTGTAGGTGGCGGTGCGCTTGCCGCCGGCGTCGACGAGGCCGATGACGCTGCCCTGGACGTCGGTGAGGTAGTACTGGCTCGCTCCGCCGGTCGTCATGGCTGTCAACGTGCCCGAGGGTTCGCGGACGAAACCGGTGGTGTTCTCCCGGGTCATGCCGATGGCGGCGTTGGTGAAGGACGAACTGCCGCGCGTGAGGCGGTCGTTGTTGTCCGTGCCCGCGTAGGTGTGGGCCGAGGACGCCCCGGAGGCGGTCAGGTCGGACAACTGGGTGAAGGGGGTCCACCGGCCGTCCGAGCGGGCGCCGGTGGGGGAGGCGGCGGAGGTCTCGTTGCCGTCGCCGTCGTAGGTGAATCCGGTGTTGCCGTCGAGCGAGGTCAGTTCGTTGGCGTTGTTGTACTCGCGGACCGACTGGGCCTTGTCGCAGCCGGGCAGGCTGGTTCCGGTGGAGCGGCCCGTGATGTTGCCGGCCTTGTCGTAGCAGTAGGCCCAGCCCGCGGTGGTCGAGCCGTTCCTGGACTCCACCGCCTTGGTCAGGCGGCCCTTGGAGTCGTAGATGTAGGCGAGGGCGGCGCCGTCGGTGGTCCGCTTGTAGATCTTGTCGCTGTCCTTGCCGGACTTGTTGTAGTCGTAGGCGATCGTGGACAGGACGGTGGAGCCGTTCTTGACCTCGATCTTCTGGGCACGGCTGGACTTGTCGTAGTCCGTCTTCTGCACCGTTCCGCCGGGGTAGGACGTGGTGGTGCGGTCGCCGTTCTTGTCGTAGTCGTAGGTGGTCCTGGCGCCGCCGGGCTGGGTGAGTGCGGTGAGCTGGTTCGCGTCGTTGTAGTCGTAGGTGAGGGTGCCGCCGGCGTCGGTGGCGGTCCTCACGTTGCCGGAGGCGTCGTAGGTGACCCCGCTGCCGCCGCCGGCCGGCAGGGTGCGGGTGCGCTCGCGGTTCTGCTCGTCGTAGGTGTAGCTGCTGGTGCCGGCGGGGGTGGTGCGGGTGGTGATGTTGCCGTCGGCGTCATAGGTGAAGGTCGCCGTCCGGCCGTCGCTGGTACGGGTCTTGAGCCGGTCACGCTGGTCGTAGGTGTGGACGGTCCTGACGCCTCGGCCGTCGGTGACCGTCTCGGTGCGGCCCAGGGCGTCGTAGGTGTACGTCAGGTCGCCCTGCGCGGAGGGCCGGTCGACCTTGACCAGGTTGCCCTTGGCGTCGTGGGTGAAGGAGGTCTTGTTGCCCTCGGGGTCGGTGGCCGAGCACCGCTGGCCGGGCAGGCCGCCGCAGTCCATGGCGCCGGACCCGGGGTTGTAGTCGTACGTCCACTTGGCGCCGTCGGAGCCCGTGGTGGTGTCCGTCTGCGAGGTCATGTTGCCCGAGGTGTCGTACCCGTTGGTGACCTTCTCGCTGCTGGCGGAGGTCAGGGTCTCGGGGTAGTGGCCGCCGGCCTTCCGGGTCCAGGCCATCGTGGACTGGGCGCCGGTGGGCTGGGTGGCGGACGCGGGGTTGAACGCGTCGTCGTAGTCGAACTTGACGGTGTTGCCCGGGGTCGAGCCCACGCCCATGCCGTCGACGGCACTGGTGACGTTGTTGTCCGGCCCCCACGTCCGGGAGCGTTCACGGCCCAGGGGATCGGTGGTCTTGGTGACGCGCCAGCGGGAGTCCACCGTCTTCTGGGTGTTCTTGCCCCGCGGGTCGGTGATGCGGACGACGCCCTCGGCCTCGCTGCCGGGCTGCGGCAGGATGTAGCGGAAGGCGGTGGTGGCGCCGGTGCCGGCCGCCTTGTCGACGACCCGGGTGATCGAGGCCAGCCGGTTGGTGTCCCAGGTGAAGCGGGTTTCGCGGCCCTCCGCCGTGGTCACCTTGGTCATGCGGTGCGAGGCGTCGTAGGCGAAGACGGTCGTTTTGCCGTCGGTGTCGGTGAACTTCTCCAGGTCGTCACCGGACCACGTGTAGGACGCGGACCGCCCCGTGTTGTCGGTGACCTTGGTGATCTTCCTGCCGTCGTTGTCGAAGGTCAGGGTGCGTCCGGAGGCGGCGGTGACCTTCGAGGCGAAGGCGCCGGAGTAGGTGACGGTGGTGGCGTTGCCGTTCTTGTCCTCGACCTTGCTCACCCGGGCGTCCCCGGTCGTGCCGGACCGTGAGAACGTCGTCTTCTGCCCGTTCTTGCGCGAGGTGAGCGTGAAGGACTTCTTGTCGGCGGACTCGCTCAGGTCCTGCTTGTAGCCGGGGGCGGGGGTGAACTTCGAGCCGTCGCGCTCGAAGACGGCGATCGTGCCGGAGGGCCCCTGGACGTAGACCGACGAGCTGTTGGGTTCGTGGATCAGGTGGTCGCCGCCGGTGGTGGCCTTCCAACCGGTGTTCAGGCCGTTGTACGCGTGCCCCAGGGACAGGCCGGGTCCCGCGTCGGCGATGTCGAAGGCGCTCACGCTGACCAGCAGGTTGCCGTTGCCGTAGTTGACCTGGGCGCCGACGCTGTCCGACAGCGCCGCCTTGTAGAACTCGGACCAGGGGACCTGGCCGATGCCCAGGCCCTGGAACGTGGACTGCAGGATGCCGGGCGTCACCAGCTCCCGGTCCTCACCCGGCACTCCGACGGGAGTGCTGGCCGGTGCCCTGGTCTGCCCCACCGGGGAGGCCGGGTGCGGCGGCGCGGGCCGCTTCCCGGCGCCGGGTGACGCCGACGCCTGGGCGGGAAGTAAGACGGCCAGCAGGGCGGCGCCCGCGCCCGCGGCGACCGCGGCGGTGGCGGCGGAGCGTCTGCGGCGTCTGTTCCGCCTGTTTCCGGGCATGACGAAGTGCACGAGGGGCTCTCCTTGGCTCGTTGCGGCTCGTTGCGGATACGTTCGGGTGCTCGCGGCCGGTCGTCGGGACCGGGGCCTCGGCGCGGGCCAGGGCCTCAGCGCGGGCCAGGGCCTCGACGAGGAACAGGGCCCCGGCGGGATGCGGGCCCGCGCCGGGAGCGGGTCAGCAGCGCTTGGACGTCCTGGCGGCGTAGGTGCCTTGCTCGCCGGTGATGGTCAGCGCGCCGTCACCGGAGGTGCAGTCGTTCACGGTGTCCGCGCCGTTGCCCCAGAACTCCTGGTGGTGGGTGCCGAATTCGTGACGGGCGCCGATCAGCGACTCACGGTCGTAGGACCAGACGCCGACCTGGAGGTCGAAGGTGATGTCCTTGTCCAGGAAGGACTTCCACACCCACACGTAGCCGTAGTTCTCCTTGCACGCGGGCGAGTAGAACTGCTTGACGGAGGCGATCTTCTCGGTGCCCCGGTAGGCGTACGAGGTGGTGCCGATCTGGTACGCGTCCGAGCACACACCGGCGGCCTGCGCACGCGCGGTCAGCGGGTTGCCCGTCTCGGACGGCACGGTCGACACGGGAGGCCGCTGGTCAGGCGTGGGCGTCGGCCCCGTGCCGGCGACCGCCGTACCCGCACAGGCCAGTGTCGTTGCGAATCCTGCCGCCGCGAGCGACAGCATGCGGTGAGCACGCTTCACGTGCGATCCCTCCCCTGGGCATGCGGAATCGAACAGCGAGTGCCGTTCGATGTCGCATGAATGAAAGGCGCATACCTTGATGCGCCTTCACATCATCGCGATGGGGTCGTGCGGACTGTGTAATTCCGTGCATTGACCACGGTGTGTGAGGAGGTTGACGCCTCGTCATCGAACGGATTCCGCGGGCATCCGCCTTCGAATCCGTGCTTTGGAGTGCCCCCTGGGGCGGAAGGGGCGGAGCGAGACAAGAGGGCACTCCGCATCCACGGCCACCCCATGAGGTGTGACATGCGTCACGGGAATGACCCTGCTACTTCGGGGCACCCGGAGCTGTTTCGGTGCTCACGGGCCCTGTCTGCCGCGAGGGCGCCCGTCCTCGTGAGGGTGCTCGTCCTCGGTCGCCGCGTGGCGCGTCGGTCCGGCGCCGGTGGCGTCAGGACGCCGCCGCCTCCTCGACCGTCCGCCGGATCTCCAGGACGCTGTCGACGCCGGTGATCTCGCAGATGCGGCGCACCTGGGGCGAGGGGGCGACGACGCGCAGCGTGCCCGTCTGGTGGGTGAGGAGCAGGACGTTCAGGAACGTCGAGTCGGCGAACGTGACGGCGGAGGCGTCCAGGACGACCTTCGGGTACTGCTTCGCCGCGGTCTCCAGCGCCTCCCGCAGGGGCGTGATCGAGCCCATGTCGTACTCGCCGTCCGCGACGACGACCCACGCCCCGCCGCACGCGTACTGCCGTACCTCCGGGCCGTACGGGGGGTACGCGGCGGCCCGGCCGGACGCCGGTGACCCATGGGCGGTGCTCATCAGCGTCGGCAGGGCGTCCTTGTCCCAGGGCACCTTCGGGCTCCTTCTGTGGCGCTCCCGCGAGGGAACACGTCGTCGGTTACCGGAAAAGTATGTCATGTAACAGACTTCCGGCAACCATCGTCCCCTAAAATGCCGGGCATGGCCGGAGTACCTGAGTCCCACACGGGATGGACGTTCATCACCAGCCACGCGCGCGTGCTGGCAGCCATCGCCGACAACCCGAACATCCGCATCCGCGAGATCGCCGCCCACTGCCGGCTCACCGAGCGGGCCGTGTCGCGGATCATCTCCGACCTGGAGCAGGACGGGTACCTGTCGCACACCCGCGAGGGGCGTACGAACACCTACCGCATCGATCCGGACAAGGTGCTGCGCCACCCCGCCGAAGCCGGGCTGTCCGTGGCCTCGCTGCTCTCCCTGCTCGTGCAGGACGAGTCCGAGCGCGCCGGCGCCCCGGCCGCCGCCCCGGGGCGCCGCCTGGTGGACGCCGACGCCTGAGCCCGGCGCCGGGCTCCGACCCGGGACGGCCCGGATGTGCCGCCCGGGGCTCCTGCCCGCCCTTTCGCCGCAACCGGCGCTCCCGCGCACGCGTCACCTCCCCCATGGAACGCGCATGGCTCATCTCCCTCGTCCCCCTCGCGATCGGCACGGTCTTCCTCGGCTTCGGCGCCTCCGGCCTGCGCCGCGCCCAGGTGCTCGGCCGCGTGGGTGTCACCGCCCGTGCCCGGATCGTCCGGTACGAGGTCAGGCGGGGTGAGGACGGTGCCCGGTTCCACCACCCGGTCGCGGCCTGGACCACTCGGGACGGGACGGAGTGCGCGTACGCGTCCAGGTTCGGCCGCGGAACCGCCGGCGGCGGGTTCGGTGTGGGGGCGTACGTCACCGTCCGGTACGACCCTCAGGCCCCGCACCGCTTCGTGATCGAGGGCTGGGACTCGACGGCGGTGGACCGGCTGTTCCTCGTACTGGGGCTGGTGCTCACCGTGGGGACGGCGGCGGTGGTGCTCGCCCGGCTGCTCACCCTGTGACCGTGGTCGGCCGCCCCCGGGCCGCCCCGGCTCCCGATCGGCCCCGGCCGCCGGTCAGATGATGGGCGGGCGGCCCAGGCGGGTCATCAGCCAGACCGTTCGCCAGCGCATCGGGCGGCGCTCGCCCGCGGGGGTGCGGACGCCCTCGACGAAGCCCGCCGCCCACGCGCGCAGGCCGCCGAGGGAGCGGGTGCGGGCGACGGTGAGGAGGGTCCAGACGGCCAGGTAGAGGGGGATGAGCGGGACGGGCAGGCGGCGGCGGGCGAGCCAGACGCGGTTGCGGGCCGTCATGCGGTGGTAGACGGCGTGCCGGGCCGGGGACGTCTTGGGGTGCTGGAGCAGCAGCGCCGGCTCGTAGAGGACCTTCCAGCCCGCGTCGAGGGCGCGCCAGGCCAGGTCCGTCTCCTCGTGCGTGAAGAAGAAGTCGGCGGGCCAGTCGCCGGTCTGCGCCAGCATCTCCATGGAGAAGGCGTGGCCGCCGCCGAGGAAGGACGTGACGAGGCCCCGGCGCATCGGGTCCTTGGCGCGCAGCCGCGGCACGTGGCGGCGCTGCGTCTCGCCGTGCTCGTCGGCGATGCGGAAGCCGACGACGCCGAGGCGCGCGTCCTCGGCGAACAGCCGCTGGATCGTGCGGAACACGTCGGGGTCGACGAGCAGGCCGTCGTCGTCCAGCTCGACGGCCACGTCCACGTCGCCGAACTCGCGCAGCCGCCGCAGGGCCACGTTGCGGCCGCCCGGGCAGCCCAGGTTCTCGTCCAGCTCGACCGTGGTGACCTCGCCGGGGTAGGCGGGGAAGTCCGGCAGCTCGGTGCCGTTGCCCACGACGACCACGCGGGTGGGCGGGACGTCCTGCTTGGCGACGGACTCCAGCAGGGCGTCGACGTCCTTGGGGCGGTTGCCCATGGTCACGATGGCCACACCCAGGCGCGGTTCGGACACGGGGGAGGCCTCCAGGTCTAGTCGTGGTCGAGTCGTGGTCGTCGTCGGGTCGTTGTGCTGCCGCTGCCGCTGCCGCTGCCGCTGCCGCTGCCGCTGCCGCTGCCGCTGCCGCTGCCGCTGCCCCGCCGTGGTGGTGCCTTGGTGGTGCCGGGCGGCGTGACGGAGTGGCGGTCCCGGTGATCGTAGCCGTTCACCGGTGTGTTCATCGCACGACGGGGCTCGTTCAGGCGATCGCCCCGGTGGCTGCGCCGGACGGGGGAGGTGGGCCTCGCCTGCGGGTGGTGTCCGTCCCGCCCGCGCGGCGTGGCGACTGGCGGTCCGTGACGCGCGGCCCCCTCTCGCGACGGGTGACTCGTGGCCCGGCGCGGTAGGCGGGCGGCGCGTGCGCGACCTGTTTTGGTCGTGACATGACAAGAATCATGGAGGCGGCCCTTGCGGCCTCCGGAGGGCCGTGCCTCAATGCCCCCAATCCGGCTCGCTGACGCCCCGTCAGCAAAACGCGGGATGCGCCGCGTCGGGCGAGCCGGTACCCCACACTCCCCCCATTGAAGGCAGGCCCTCATGAGGCACGGCAGACTCGCGCTCCGTTCCGCACTCGGCACCGGCGTGCTCGCGGTGAGCGCCCTCGTCCTCGCCCCGGCCGCGGCCGCCGTGGACCCGCAGACGGCGACCCTCGACTTCGAGTGCGGCTCGTACGGCTCCGGCTCGGCGACGCTCAAGGCCGCCCAGAACGGCACCAGCGCGACCATAGAGCTCTCCACGTCCGCGATCACCGCGCCCGTCCCCATCGGCGCGGGTGCCGTCAACTCCACCCTCACCCTCACCAGGAACGGCACCGGCACCACCACCTTCACCGGCAACGCCAATCCGGCCCTGCCCGCGGGCAGTCCGGTCTCCACCGGGCCGCTCAACGGCACCGTCGCCCTTGGCGACAGCCTCTCGGCGAAGTCCCTCAGGATCGTCGTCTTCGGCATCACGGTGACGTGCAACGCCACCTCGGAGCAGAAGCCGGGGCCCTTCGTCTTCTGACGCCCCCGCCGGGCACCACCGGGGCGCCGTGGCCCGGACGGCGGGCCGCGGCGCCCCTCCGGGGCTCCCCTGCGCGATCGCTCCCGTGCGCGATCGCCCCCGTACGAAATCTTGTTGTCGCCGCGCGGCGGCCCGCCTACGGTGCCGCTCATGCTGCCCCCCGTGTACACCGGCGAGGAGTGGGACGCCGTCGTCCCGGACGAGACCGTGATGCGCCCGGGAACGGAGGACCTGTGCGCGCGGCTCGGCCACGCCGGGGCGCCCCTGACCCGCTTCGGGGAGGGCTCGCAGCCGGTGTACGCCGTCGGGGACGCGCTCGTCCTCAAGCTCTTCCCGGGCGCGGCGGCCGCCGACGGCGCCACGGAGGCCCGGGTCCTCGCCCATGTGCACGGCAGGCTGCCGGTCGCCACGCCCGAGGTGCACGCCAGTGGCGCGTACGAGAACGGCTGGCGCTACGTCCTGATGTCCCGGCTGCCCGGCGAGGGGCTGCACCACGCCTGGCCGCGCGTGCCCGAGGGCGGCCGGGAGCGGCTGGTCGCGCGCGCCGGTGAGGTGCTCGCGGCGCTGCACGCCCTCGACCACGCGCCCCTCGCGGACACCGTCGGGCCCGGCGACTGGGCCGCGTTCGTCGACCGGCAGCGGGCCGGCGCGGTCGAGCAGCAGCGCGCCAAGGGGCTCCCCGAACACTGGCTGGAGCAGATCCCGGACTTCCTGGCCTCCGTGCCGCTGCCCGCCGACACGGGCCGCCGGGCGCTGCTGCACACGGAGTTCATGCGGGACCACCTGCTGGCCGCGCCCGCGCCCGGCGGCGGTGGCTGGGAGCTCACCGGCCTCTTCGACTTCGAGCCCGCGATGATCGGCGACCCGGCGTACGAGTTCGTCGGCGTCGGCCTCTTCGTCACCCGCGCCGACCCCCGCCTCCTCGCCCGCCTCATGGCGGCGTACGGCCGGACCTTCGAGCCGCGCCTGCTGCTCGCGTACACCCTGCTGCACGTCTACAGCAGCCTGCCCTGGTACCTGCGCGAGCTGCCCGCCCCGCCCGAGCCGACGCTCGACGCGCTGGCCGAGTGCTGGTTCGGGCGGGCGTAGGGCCGGTCAGTCCACCGGTATGAGGGTCAGGTAGGCGACGCCGAGCACGCGGCGGTAGCCATGCAGCCAGGCCGCACGGTGCCGGTCGGCGCGCTCGCGCACCTCCGCGGCCCGGGGGTGCCCGGCGTGCGAGGCCAGCCACTCCTCGATGTCCCGGCTCCATCCCCTGGCCCCCCGAAATCGCCGCTCCGCGGCTCGTCCTCAAACGCCGGACGGGCTGAGGATCTCTACCGCAGCCACGGCTGAGACGTTCAGCGCGGCCACGGCTGAAGATCTCAGCCGCGCTCGGCGGAAATATCCAGCCCGTCCGGCGATTGAGGACGAGGCCGGAGGCCGATGAAGGCGGGGTCCAGGGGCGGCAGCTCCTGGTTTTCGGGAAGGGGCGGGGTTGGGGGGAGCCCCCGGCAGGGTCAGGCGGGCGGCGGGGTCTCGCGCAGCGCGCGGGCGCGGGCCGTGAGGACGGCGGCCGTGCCCGCGGCCGTGGCGAGCAGGGCTGCCGGGGCCATCCACGGGCGGTTGAGGACGTCGCCGAGCGCGTGGTCGGCGGAGAGCCGCCCCGGCCCGGTGACCGCCAGGGCCGCCGCGGCCAGGCCGAGGACCGCGGGGTACTCGAAGCCGCCGCTCTGGTTGAAGAAGCCGTTCGGCGCGTGCACGGGCGCTGCCCCGGCCATCGCCCCCGCCGCCGCGGCCCCGGCCACCGGCGTGGCCAGCCCGAGCGCGAGCAGCGCCCCGCCGCCCACCTCCGCGGCCCCCGCGAGCAGGGCGTTGGTCCTGCCGGGCCGGTAGCCGACGGACTCGAACCACGCGCCGGTGCCCTCGAGTCCGCCGCCCCCGAACCAGCCGAACAGCTTCTGCGCCCCGTGCGCGGCGAGCACCGCGCCCACGCCCGTGCGGAGCAGCAGCAGGCCGACGTCCTGCCGACCGCGGCAGGCGGACTGAGGGGTACGACGACGACAGGTCACGGCAGCTCCCGGGCGGGCTCGGAGTCAGGAGGGTCGGCGGGGACGCGGGGGCGCGTCCCCCTCCGCTCTCAACGGTCCACCGGGCGCGGCCCGCGCACCCGGTGCGGCCCGCCGTCCGGGTGAGCGGTCACACAGTGTGCGCGGGCCGGTGGCGGGGCGGGCGCCCCGGTGTGGCCGTGGAGCCATGACCGTCCCCGCCGACCGGCTCGCCGACCCCGCGGTCAGGCCTTCGTCACCGCCTTGAACGGCGGCGACCGGTCCGGCCTGCGGCGTGTGCCCGCGACGTCACCATGTCCGGCGACGGCCGGACGCCGGTCGCCCGGTACCGCGACGACACCCGGGGCGAGATGCGTACGTGGTGGTGGCGGTCCACGGTGGCCGAGGGGAACGTCACGCGCTTCGAAACCGGCGCCGGGCCGGGCCCGGCCCTGACCGCGCAGGGCGCCCCGGGGCCGGTGCTCACCCCGGGATGCGTACCGCCGTGCCCGAGACGCGGACCCGGGCGTCCTCCTCGCGCAGGGTGACCGTGAGCAGGCCGGGGCGGCCCATGTCCGTGCCCTGGTGCAGGGTCAGCTCCGCCGTGGCGCGGACGAGGCCCAGCTCGCGCGCGTAGGCGCCGAACGCGGCCGCCGCCGCGCCCGTCGCCGGGTCCTCGACGACACCGCCGACCGGGAACGGGTCACGCACGTGGAAGACGGTCCCGGACGCGTGGGCGTCGTCCCGCCACACCAACTGCACCGTCGTCAGGTCAAGGCGCAGCATCAGCGCCCTCAGCCGCTCGAAGTCGTACGACAGGTCGGCGAGCCGGGCGCGGGTCGCCGCCGCGAGGACGAGGTGGCGGGCGCCCGCGAAGGCGATGCGCGGCGGCAGCGCCGCGTCGAGGTCGGCCGCCGCCCAGCCGAGGGCGGCCAGGGCCTCGGTGACGTCGGCGGCCTCGGCCTCGGCCACGTACGGCTCCACGCTGGTGAGGGTGGCGCGCAGCGCGCCGTCGGCCTCCGCGACGGTCACCGGGACGGTCCCGGCCGGGGTCGTGAACACGAGGTCGCCGGGCCCGTCGCGCTCGGCCAGCGCGACCGCCGTCGCCACCGTGGCGTGCCCGCAGAAGGGGACCTCCGCCTGCGGGCTGAAGTACCGCACGGTGTAGGCGCGTTCACCGGGGCCGGTGCCGGCCGGGCCGGGTGTGAGGAACGCCGACTCGCTGTAGCCGAGGTCGGCGGCGACGGCGAGCATCCGCGCGTCGTCGAGTCCGGCGGCGTCGAGGACGACGCCCGCCGGGTTGCCGCCCGCGGGGTCGGTGGCGAACGCGGTGTAGCGCAGGACCTCGGGCGGCTTCGCGTGCTGGTCAGCGGTGTGGGTCATGCCGGACGACAACCGCCGCGCGGCCGGGGGCATTCCCGGCGGCGCGGCGGTCGTGCGGCGGTCGTACGGCCGCCGCACGGCAGTCGCACAGCAGTCGTGCGGCGGTGGGACGGCAGTGGGACGGCGGTGGTGCGGGCCGGGGCTCAGTGGCAGTTCTTGGTGCCGCGGTCGCGGGTCGTCCACGCGCACGAGTCGAGCTGCGAGCCGTTCGGCCTGATCAGGCGGGCCTTGTCGCTGGTGTTGTTCCACACGTGCCAGGAGCGGCCCCAGTAGCGCACGCCGGAGGCGTTGGTGCCCTTGCCGGTGCGGACCTTCACGGTCTTGCCCGCGCCTATCTTGTAGCTGCCGAAGGTGTACGTGTAGCCGGTGTTGTCCTTCAGCTTGTAGCCCTTGAGCTGGATCGCGCTCCGGGAGTTGTTGTGGATGTTCACCCACTCACCGTTGACCGAGGTCCGGGAGCTGCTGTCCCGGCCCGGGCTGTCGTACTGGACGTAGCCGATGTGCAGGCCACCCTGGTGGCGCGGCGCCGCGGACGCCGGGGCGGCGGCGAGCAGCGGGGCCGTGACGGCGGTGGCGGCGAGGACGGCCGTGGCCGCGGAACGAATGCGCAACATGTGCTCCGTGTGTGAAGTTCGTGTGGAGAGCTGCTGAGCATAGCCGGGCGCCACCGGCTCCGGGCGGGACTCCGGCGCATGACCGGAATTCGCCCCCGGCGACGTACGGCATTCGTACGACTCCGGGTGGTCGCGGGTCGTGTTCCCTGCCTCAAGTACGCGCCTGTGTGCGGCGGATGGTGCGCCAGGGCGGCCGTGGGGGCGGCGGAGGCGACCGGGGAGGAGCTGGAGGCGGTCAGCCGCGTCCGATGTACGGCATCGCCGTCGCGAGGACCGTCGCGAACTGGACGTTCGCCTCCAGCGGCAGCTCCGCCATGTGCCGCACCGTCCGGGCCACGTCCGCCACGTCCATGACCGGCTCGACCGCCGTCTCGCCGCCGGCCTGGAGGATCCCGGACCGCATCCGCGCGGTCATGTCGGTCGCCGCGTTGCCGATGTCGATCTGCCCGACGGCGATGCGGTACGGGCGCCCGTCCAGGGACAGCGACTTGGTCAGGCCCGTGAGGGCGTGCTTGGTGGCGGTGTACGCGACGGAGTGCGGGCGCGGGGCGTGGGCGGAGACGGAGCCGTTGTTGATGATCCGCCCGCCCTGCGGCTCCTGCTCCTTCATCTGCCGGAACGCGGCCTGGGCGCACAGGAAGGCGCCGTTGAGGTTCGTGTCGACGACGTGGCGCCAGGCGTCGTAGGGCAGGTCCTCGACGGGGACGCCGCCGGGGCCGAACGTGCCCGCGTTGTTGAAGAGCAGCCCGAGCGGCCCGAACCGCTCGCGCGCGGCGGCGAAGAGGGCGGCGACGTCGTCCGGCGCGCTGACGTCGGTGCGCACGCACAGCGCCTGCTCCTCGGCCCGCTCCATGGGCCACTCTCCGGCCCGCTCCGTGGTCTGCCCCGTGGCCTGCTCGGCGGCTCGCTCCCCGGCCCGCTCCCCGGGCCGCTCTGTGGTCTGCTCGGTGGCTCGCTCCCCGGCCAGCTCCGTGGCCTGCTCGGCGGCTCGCTCCCCTGGCCGCTCCCCGGCCCGCCCCGTCGTCTGCTCCGCGGCCCGCTCCGCCGCTTCCCGCGCGGCCAGGGCCGCGGTCTCGCGCAGGGGCTCCTCGCGGCGCCCGGCGAGCACGACCGACCAGCCTTCGCGCAGCAGTTCGAGGGCGACGGCGCGGCCGATCCCGGAGCCCGCGCCGGTGACCACGGCCGTCCTCGCGGCGCCCCGCGAGGCCGCTCCCGGGGCCGTCCGGGGGATCTCCGGGGGCGTCTCCGGGCCCGCTTCCGGGGCTGTCCCCGGGTCCCGCGGAGATGCTGTTCGCTCAGCGTTCATGGGCCCGCAGCGTACGGGAGGGTCCGCAACACGGACATCATCTGCCCGCCATGTGGCTGTTGTGTACGCGACAGTCCCACGTCGTCCCCCGCCACTCCAATGCACCGTACAGCCATCGTCCGGGGAGGGGCACATGACAGCCACAGGACAGCACGCACCGGAACTCCGCGCCGCGGCACGCCACTTGGGCCGACGCCGTTTCCTGACCGGGACCGGCGCGGCCGCCGCGCTCGCCTTCGCCACCAACCTGCCCACGGCGGGCGTCGCGGGCGCCGCCGAGCTCGACGCCGCCCGGGTCGCCGCCGACCCGTTCACGCTCGGCGTCGCCTCCGGCGACCCGCAGCCCAACTCCGTCCTGCTGTGGACCCGGCTCGCGCCCCGCCCGTACGAGGAGAACGGCGGCCTGCCCGCCCGGCGCGTCACCGTCCACTGGGAACTCGCCCACGACGCCCGCTTCCGCCGCGTCGCCAGACGCGGCACCGCCGTCGCCCACCCCGAGTTCAACCACGCCGTGCACGTCCAGGTCGACCACCTGGACGACGGCCGCGTCTACTACTACCGCTTCCGCACCGGCCGGTGGACCTCCGAGACCGGCCGCACCCGCACCGCCCCGTCCGCGTACGGCCGCGTCGGCTCGCTCACCCTCGCCGCCGTGTCCTGCCAGGCGTACCACGACGGCTACTTCACCGCCCTCAAGCACCTCGCCGAGGACGACGTCGACGTGGTCTTCCACCTCGGCGACTACCTCTACGAGTACGCCGTGAACTCCGCCGGCGGCGCCCGCAAGTACACCGACCGCGTGCTGCCCGACGTCTTCAACCGCGAGACGCTCACCCTCGACGACTACCGGCGCCGGTACGCGCTCTACAAGTCCGACCCCGACCTGCGCGCCGCCCACGCCGCGCACCCCTTCGTCGTCACCTGGGACGACCACGAGACCGAGAACAACTACGCGGACGACGTCCCCGAGAACGACGTGCCGCCGGAGGAGTTCCTGCTGCGCCGCGCCTCCGCGTACCGGGCGTACTGGGAGAACCAGCCGCTGCGCCGCCCGCAGCGGCCCTCCGGCCCCGACATGCGGCTCTACCGCCGCCTCGGCTGGGGGCGGCTCGCGCAGTTCGACATCCTCGACACCCGGCAGTACCGCTCCGACCAGGCGTACGGCGACGGGGCGCACGTGCCCGGGCCCGAGACCCTCGACTCCAAGCGGACCATCACCGGGGCCACCCAGGAACGGTGGCTCATCGACGGCTGGCGCCGCTCGCGCGCCCTGTGGAACGTCGTCCCGCAGCAGGTCACGTTCTCGCAGCGCAAGTTCGACCTGAACCCCGTCGCCAAGGTCAGCATGGACGCCTGGGACGGCTACGTGGCCTCCCGGAACCGGGTGCTCGCCGGGGCGAAGGCCGCCGACGTCGACAACCTCATGGTCCTCACCGGGGACGTCCACGTCGGGTACGCCTTCGACATCAAGGCCGACTTCGACGACCCCTCGTCCAGGACCGTCGGTACGGAGATCGTCGCCACGTCCGTCGCCAGCGGCAAGGACGGGGCGGAGAGGCCCGCCAACTGGGACACCTACATGCGGGCCAACCCGCACCTGAAGTTCTACAACGGGCGGCGGGGCTATGTGACCGTGCGGCTCGGGCGGGAGGAGGCGCGGGCGGACTTCAAGACCGTGGCGGCGGTGACGACGCCCGGGGCTCCGCTGCGGACCGCGGCGTCCTTCCGTACGGC
The DNA here is from genome assembly GCF_030010595.1 of Streptomyces sp. CC224B. Lineage (NCBI taxonomy): Bacteria > Bacillati > Actinomycetota > Actinomycetes > Kitasatosporales > Streptomycetaceae > Streptomyces > Streptomyces sp. CC224B. Next base: position 59,221 of record NZ_JASCXL010000061.1, read on the forward strand.
CGCGGGCGAGCCGGGCCTCCACCCGGCCTAGCCCCCTGGTCCCGGGCCCCGCCCCGCCGCTCCGCGCCGGACACCGCCCACCCGCCCACCCGCCCGGCCCCGGCGCCCAGGCTCGCCCCCGACCTGGCAGCCGCCGGTCGTCTGCCGCTCCGCGTCGGGTGTCTCCCGCCCGCCCACCCGTGCGGGCATGGCGGGCGGGCGCGACCCCGGCCTGGCGGCTTGCCTCGCCGTTGTCGGCTTTCCGTGATCCACCGCTCCGCGGTGGATGTTCCCCCACCCGCCCGCCCGTTGAGGGCGGACCGCCGCCCCACGCGAGGCGACGGCCTTACAGCCCGTCCGGGGTTTGAGGGAGAGGCGCGGGGCGCCGGGGGGGGGAGAGGGGCG
>NZ_JASCXL010000062.1:0-59201 GCF_030010595.1 Streptomyces sp. CC224B
CGGGGGGGTGGGGGCGGGGGCGGGGGGGGGGGGGGGGTGTTGGGGGGGGGGGGGGGGGCCCCCCCCCCCTTTTACGGGAGGGGGCGGGCTTGGGGGCCACCCGGCAGGGCACCCAGCCGCACCTCCGCCACCCCCGCCACCCCCTCCACCTCCAGCACCCACACCGCATTGGCCCCCTCCCGCAAGACCGCCCCCGGCACGAAGAGCCCCCGCTGCGGCCCCACCCCCCAGTACCGCCCCACACAGAACCCGTTCACCCAGGCGAACCCCCGCGTCCACCCGGGAAGTTCCAGCACCGCGTCCCCCGCCCCCACCACCTCCACCACCCCCCGGTACAGCCCGGCCCGCCCGTCCCCGGCCCCCTCCGAAGGCACCCCGTGTGCCGCGTCGAACGCCCCCAGCGGCACCCCCCCCGCCCGCACCCCGTGCACGTACTGCCGCTCGTGCAGGATCCCGCCCGTGAGCCCCTTCGCCTCCCCGAGCCGGGGCCCGTAGGAGACGCGCCCGAGCGACTCCACCCACAGCTCGACCCGCGCACCCCCCGGCACGGGCCCGGGCAGCGCGGGGGAGTCCTCGGTGAGCACCCCCGCCCGCACCCCGTCGACGTACACCACGGCTCGGTCCCGCAGCCCCGGCGCGCTCAGCGGATACGCCCCGCGCGGCCCGGGCAGCGTGACGGAGTAGCGCACCAGGCCCCGGTCGACGCCCAGGTCCTCGAAGGCGGGCGGCAGGGCGTGCTCGGCCTCGGGCGTGCCCAGGCACGCGGCCACCGCGGCCGGCGACGCCCACTCCCCGAGCCGCCCGGTCACGGGCCGGGCCAGCTCCGCCGGAGCGGGCGGCAGCCCGGGCGGGGGCCCGTCCGCGTACCGGGCGAGGACCTCACGGAAGAGCCAGAACTTCTCGGTGGGCCGCCCGTACTCGTCGATCGGCGCGTCGTAGTCGTACGACGTCACATCCGGCTCCAGGGGCCCGTCGTGCAGCGCGCCGCCCCGGTTCGCCCCCGCCCACCCGGCGAAGCTCGTCCCGCCGTGCGCCATGTACAGGTTCACCGACGCCCCGCACTCCAGGATCTCCCGCAGCGCGTCCGCCGCGTCGCGCGGCGCGCGCCCCACGTGCTCCGCGCCCCAGTGGTCGAACCAGCCGCACCAGAACTCCATGCACATCAGCGGCCCCGCCGGCCGGTGCCGGCGCAGCACGCCGAAGGCCTCCCGCGCCCGCGAGCCGAAGTTCACCGTGGCCAGTACGCCGGGCACGCTGCCGCCCGACAGCATGTGGTCCTCGGGCCCGTCGGACGTGCACAGCTCCGCCGTCACCCCGAGCCCCCGCACCAGGTCCGTCAGCGCCCGCAGGTACACCCGGTCCGAGCCGTAACTGCCGTACTCGTTCTCCACCTGCACGAGCACCACCGGACCGCCCCGGTCGTGCTGCCGCGCCACCACCTGCGGCAGCAGCCGCGCGAACCAGCGCTCCACGTGCGCCAGGTACCGCGCGTCGCGGGTCCGCACCCGCGGCCCCAACTCACCCGTCAGCCACCACGGGAGCCCGCCGTTGTCCCACTCGGCGCAGATGTACGGGCCGGGCCGCACGATCGCCCACAGCCCGGCCGCGCCCGCCGCGTCCAGGAACCGGCCCAGCGCCCCCACGTCGTGGAACTCTCCCGGCCGCGGCTCGTGCACGTTCCACGGCACGTACGTCTCCACGCAGTTCAGGCCCATCGCCCGCAGCATCGCCAGGCGGTGCCCCCACTGCGCCTCGTGCACCCGGAAGTAGTGCAGCGCCCCCGAGAGCAGCCGCACCGGCCGCCCGTCCAGCTCGAACCCGTCCTCGCCCGCCCGGAAGCCGCCCATCGCCCCGCCCGCCCCGCTTCCCGTACCGCCCCGTCACGTCCCCGCCACGATCACCCCTGGCGGACGGCCCGGTCCATGGACAAAGATCGGGCCGGGTTGGACACAACCGCTCGGCGCGGACCGCGTACGGCGTACGACAGCGATCGCGCACGGAGAAGGAGGCGGCCGCGGATGTACCACACCTGGATGCGGTATTTCACGCCCGGCCCGGTCCACCACCGCCTCGGCCTGGTGTGCCTCGGCGTCGGGCTCCAGCACGGGGCGCTGCCCGCCGTCGGCCCCCGCACCCTCGACCACCACGTCGCCCTCGTCGTCAGCGCGGGCGGCGGCTGGTACGCCGCCCCCGACGGCCGCCGCCAACCCGTGACCGCGCCCGCCCTAATCTGGCTCGTGCCCGGCGTCCCGCACCACTACGGCGCCGGCCCCGGCCACGGCTGGGACGAGTGCTTCGTCGACTTCGCCGGGCCCGCCACCGCCACCTACACCGAACTCGGCTACATCGAACCCGCCCGGCCCGTCGTCCCCCTGTCCGACCCGGCCCCCGCCCGCGCCGTCGTCGGCCGCATCGCCCGCGCCGCCCGCCGCGGCAACCCCCTCCTGGAGGTCGAGACCGGCGCCGCCGTCCACGAGCTCCTGGTCGCGCTGCGCCGCGCCCGCGCCGACCTCGCCCCCGGAGGCGACCCCGTCCTGGAGGCCCTGGCCCGCGACGCCTGCACCCCCCTGACCGTCGCCGAGCACGCCGCCCGCCAGGGCATGAGCCCCGCCGCCCTGCGCGCCGCCGTACGCCGCGGCGCCGGATGCAGCCCCAAGGACTACCTCCTCGGCGTCCGCCTCGGCCGCGCCAAGGAACTCCTCGCCGCCACCGAGCTGCCCGTGGCCGCCGTCGCCCGCCGCGTCGGCTACGACGACCCCGCCTACTTCTCCCGCCTGTTCACCCGCCGCGTCGGCACCGCCCCGGTACGCTTCCGCGCCCAGCAGGGCCGCGCCGTGCCCGGCGGCTGGTCCCGGCAGGTCCCCGACCCCGGCGATCCGCCGCAGCTCTCCCTGGACGGCCCGGGCGGCCCGGACGCGGCAACGTAGGCTTCCGTGCCATGACCACGAAGCACCCCGCCGACCCCGCCGTGCTCGCCGAGCTGACCCGGCTGCGCGACAGCATCGACAACATCGACGCGGCCGTCGTCCACATGCTCGCCGAACGTTTCAAGTGCACCCAGCAGGTCGGCCACCTCAAGGCCCAGCACCACCTGCCCCCCGCCGACCCGGCCCGCGAGTCCCGTCAGATCGCCCGCCTGCGCGAGCTCGCCGAGAACGCCAAGCTCGACCCGGCCTTCGCGGAGAAGTTCCTCACCTTCATCATCGCCGAGGTGATCCGCCACCACGAGCAGATCGCCGACACCACGGGCGGCGACGGGAGCCGCACCGCGTGAGGCCGGACCCGGCCGCCGGGGGCCCGCCTAGCGGCGCAGCGCCCGCGCCCCCGCGTACCGGGCGCTGTCGCCCAACTGCTCCTCGATCCGGATGAGTTGGTTGTACTTGGCGGTGCGGTCGGAGCGGGAGAGCGAGCCGGTCTTGATCTGGCCGCAGCCCGTGGCCACCGCCAGGTCCGCGATCGTCGTGTCCTCCGTCTCCCCCGAGCGGTGCGACATGACGACGGTGTAGCCCGCCCGGTGGGCGGCGTCCACGGTCGCCAGGGCCTCCGTGAGGGTGCCGATCTGGTTCACCTTGACCAGGATCGAGTTGGCGACGCCGGACTCGACGCCCTCCCGCAGCAGGGTCTCGTTCGTGCAGAACACGTCGTCACCGGTGAGCTGGCAGCGCCCGCCGACCCGCGCGGTCAGGTCCCGCCACCCCGCCAGGTCGTCCTCGGCCATCGGGTCCTCGACCGACACGACGGGGTAGGAGTCGATCAGCTCGACCAGGTGGTCGGCGTGCTCGGCGGGCGTGCGCCGTACGCCCTCCCCGGCGTAGTCGTAGACGCCGTCGCGGAAGAACTCGGACGACGCCGGGTCCATGACCAGGCCGACGTCCGTGCCCGGCCGGTAGCCCGCGCGCTCGATCGCCCGCACCACGAAGTCGAGCGCCTCCTCGGCGGTACGCAGGGCCGGGGCGAAGCCGCCCTCGTCGCCCACGCCGGTGGAGTGCCCGGCGGCCAGGAGGTCGCGCCGCAGGGTGTGGAAGATCTCGGACCCCGTCCGCACGGCCTCCGCGAAGGTCTCCGCACCGATCGGGGCGATCATGAACTCCTGGAAGTCCAGGGGATTGTCGGCGTGGGCACCCCCGTTGACGATGTTCATCATCGGTACGGGCAGCAGCCGGGCACCGGCACCCCCGAGGTAGCGGTAGAGCGGCAGCCGGTGCGCGGCGGCCGCGGCCTTGGCGGCGGCCAACGAGACCCCGAGGAGCGCGTTGGCGCCGAGCCTGGACTTGGCGGGGGTGCCGTCCGTGGCGACGAGGACGGCGTCGAGCCCCGCCTGGTCCTCGGCCTCGCGACCGGTGACGGCGGCGGCGAGCTCCGTGTTGACGTGCCGTACCGCCCGGTCGACGCCCTTGCCGTGCCAGCGGGCCGGGTCGCCGTCGCGCAGCTCGACGGCCTCGCGGGCGCCGGTCGAGGCGCCCGAGGGGACCGCGGCCCGGCCGAGGGATCCGTCCGCCAGCTCCACGTCCACCTCGACGGTGGGGTTGCCCCTGCTGTCGAGGATTCGGCGGCCGGTGACGGAGGTGATGGCGGTCATGGGAGTCCTTCCCGTTGTCGCGTACGCGCCGGGACCCGGCTGCGACGACGGTGGCGCTGGACCCGGCAGCAAAACTCTACAGCAAAACTGTGCAGTCGAGCTGTTCAGTCTCTCTGTTCAGGTCACCTGTTTAGCTCACCTGTTCAGGCTCGCTGCTCAGCTCTGCTGTTCAGGTCCGCTGCCCAGCCCTGCTGGTCAGTCCTGCTGTGCAGGCGCGCTGCGTTAACATCCGGTATGCCCCTTCCGGAATCCGCCGCCGTCGCGGCCGAACTGCGCACCGCGATCGGCAAGCTCACGCGGCGCGTGAAGCTCGAGGACCAGATGCCGTTCGGCCAGGTGGCCGTCCTCGGCGCGCTGGACCGCAGCGGCGCGATGACGACCAGCGACCTGGCGGCCGACCAGCGGGTACGCCCCCAGTCCATGGCCCGGGCCGTGGGGCTGCTCATGGAGCAGGGGCTGGTCACGCGCCGGGCGCACCCGACCGACGGCCGCAAGAGCCTGGTCGAGCTCTCCGCCGCGGGGCGGGCACTCCTGGAGGAGGAGCGGGAGCGCAGGGCGGACTGGCTCGCGCGGGCGATCGAGGCGGAACTGACGGGCGAGGAACGGGAGTTGCTGGCGCGCGGCATCGGGCTGCTGGAGCGGCTCGCGGCGCACTAGAAGAGCCCGGCGGACCAAAACCAGGACCCGGCCCCGCGAGGGCCGCAGCTCCGGCCGCAGCGCGAACCGGGCCCCCGCCGCGGCCAAAGGCGACAGCGCCCCGGGACACCCACTGCCAGGCGCCCCGCCAGATCAGGCACCATAACGAGATGCCCGCACTGACGCGCGACGAAGCGCAGACCCGAGCCCAGCTCCTCGACATCCAGCGGTACGAGATCAGCCTCGATCTCACCACCGGCGAGGAGACCTTCGACTCCCGCACGGTGATCACCTTCACCGCCGCCGCCGACGGCGACACCTTCGTCGAGCTGAAGCCCGCACACCTGCGCTCCCTCACGCTCGACGGCACCCCCCTCGACCCCGCGGACCTGACCGGCAACCGCTTCCCGCTGCGCGCCCTCACCGCGGGCCCGCACCGGCTCACCGTCGACGCCGCCATGCGCTACTCCCGCACCGGCGAGGGCATGCACCGCTTCACCGACCCCACCGACGGCGAGACGTACGTCTACACCCAGCTCTTCCTGGACGACGTGCAGCGCGTCTTCGCCGCCTTCGACCAGCCCGACCTGAAGGCCGTCTTCGAGCTCACCGTCACCGCGCCGCGGGACTGGACCGTCCTCGCCAACGGCGTCACCGAACGCGACGGCGACGGCACCTGGCGCGCCGCCCCCACCCCGCTCCTGTCGACCTACCTCGTCGCCGTCGCCGCCGGCCCCTGGCACTCCGTCCGCACCGAACACCGCGGCCTGCCCTTCGGCCTGCACTGCCGCCGCTCCCTCGCCCCCCACCTCGACGCCGACGCCGGGGAACTCCTCGACATCACCCGCGCCTGCTTCGACCGCTACCACGAGAAGTTCGCCGAGCCCTACCCCTTCGACTCCTACGACCAGGCCTTCGTCCCCGAGTTCAACGCCGGCGCCATGGAGAACCCCGGCCTCGTCACCTTCCGCGACGAGTTCGTCTACCGCTCCGCCGTCACCGACACCCAGCGCCAGACCCGCGCCATGGTCGTCGCCCACGAGATGGCCCACATGTGGTTCGGCGACCTCGTCACCCTCGCCTGGTGGGACGACATCTGGCTCAACGAGTCCTTCGCCGAGTACATGGGCTACCAGACCCTCACCGAAGCCACCCGCTTCACCGACACCTGGGTCGACTTCGGCGTCACCCGCAAGTCCTGGGGCTACGACGCCGACCAGCGCCCCTCCACCCACCCCGTCGCCCCCGACCCCGACGCCGTCCCCGACACCGCCTCCGCGCTGCTCAACTTCGACGGCATCTCCTACGCCAAGGGCGCCGGCGCCCTGCGCCAGCTCGTCGCCTGGCTCGGCGAGAAGGACTTCCTCGCGGGCATCAACACCCACTTCGCCCGCCACAGGTTCGCCAACGCCACCCTCGCCGACTTCATCGACTCCCTCGCCTCCGCCACCGACCGCGACGTCCACGCCTGGGCCGAGGCCTGGCTGCGCACCACCGGCGTCGACACCTTCACCCCCAAGGTCACCCACAGCGGCCGCGAGTGGACCCTCGCCCTCGACCGCGACGGCAGTCGCCCCCACCGCGTCGCCATCGGCGTCTACGACCGCGACCTGTCCGACGGCCGCCTGCTCGTCCTGCGCGAACGCTACGAGACCGACGTCCCCGAGCACTTCCCGCCCACCCCCCGCGACGGCGGCCGCCCCGCGCTGATCGTCCCCAACGACCACGACCTCACCTACGCCAAGATCCGCCTCGACGACGTCTCGCAGGACACCGCCCTGCGCTCCCTGTCCAGCGTCCCCGACCCCCTCACCCGGGCCGTGCTGTGGAACGCGCTGCGCGACATGGTCCGCGACGGCGACCTGCCGCCCGCCGTCTACCTCGCCACCGCCCGCACCCACCTGCCCGCCGAGACCGACCTCGCCCTCGTCTCCGGCGTCCTCACCTTCGCCCACACCGTCATCACGGACCGCTACACCCCGCAGCCCCACCGGCCCGCCGCCCTCGCCACCCTCGACGCCCTCTGCCAGGACATCGTCCGCCGCACCGAGGACGGCTCCCACGCGGGCCTCAGGCTCATCGCCGTACGCGGCCTCATCGACGCCGCCACCCAGGCCGAGCCCCTCCAGACCTGGCTCGCCCTCGGCGCCGTACCCGGCGGACCCGAACTCGACCCCGAGCTGCGCTGGCGCGCCCTCGCCCGCCTGGCCGCCCTCGGCGAGGCCGACGAGGACACCATCGCCGCCGAGCTGCGCCGCGACCCCAGCGCCACCGGCCAGGAGGGCGCCGCCCGCTGCCGCGCCGCCCTGCCCGACCCCGAGGCGAAGCGCCGCGCCTGGGACGCCCTGTTCGCCACCGACGAGCTGTCCAACTACCTGTTCACCGCCACCGCCCAGGGCTTCTGGCAGGCCGGACAGGACGACCTCGTCCGCCCCTACGTCGCCCGCTACTTCGACGACGCCGTCGGCCTCGCCGCCCGCCGCGGCCCCGCCATCGCCGAGGCCGCAGGCCGCCACGCCTTCCCGCTGCCCGCCGTCGACGACGACACCCTGCGCCTCGGCGAGACCTGCCTGGCCCGCACCGACCTCACCCCGGCCCTCCGCCGCCGCCTCACCGACCAGCTCGACGACCTGGCCCGAGCACTACGCGTACGCCGCAGGGCCGAACAGGGCTGACCCGCGGGGCCGCCCCCCGGCACGCCCACCGAGCAGCCCACCACCCCGAGCCCCGACACGGGCCGCTCCGCGATGCCTGGCGCGCGACCCGGCCCCAAGCCCCGCGCGCAGCCAGCCCCGAGGCCCGGCCCCGAACCCGCCCCGGCACCGGGCCCGATGCCCGGCCCGACGCCGGTGTACGACCTGCCGCTGAACCCTCCCGACCGCAGCTAGGGGAGCGCGGCCCGGCCCACCGCGCCGGGTCGTCCCGACGCCCGGCCTAGGACCGATTCCCTAGGCCGGGCTCCTCCCCGGCGACGATCCAAAGACGATCTCCCCTTGCCTAGGCTCCCGGGCAGACACCCCGACCACACCCCGAGGAGCCCTCATGATCGCCGTCACCGGAGCCACCGGAAACGTCGGCCGCGCCCTCGTCGGCCGCCTCGCCGCCGCCGGCACCCCCGTACGCGCCCTCGTCCGCGACCCCCACCGCGCCCGCCTGCCCGCCGCCACCGACGTCACCCCGCTCACCGTCACCCCCGAACCCGCCGCCATGACCGCCCAGTTCACCGGCGTCAAGTCCCTCTTCCTGCACGCCTCCGTCACCAGCGACCACACCGCGGCCTTCCTCGCCGCCGCCCGCGCCGCGGGCGTCGAACACGTCGTCGTCCTGTCCTCCATCGCCGTCGAGGACGACCCCGCACACGACACGTTCATCCACACCTGGCACCGCGGCCTCGAACAGCACGTCCGCGACAGCGGCCTCGACTGGACCTTCCTGCGCCCCGGCGTCTTCGCCACCAACACCCTGCAATGGGCCCCGCAGATCCACGCCGGCGACACCGTACGCGGCCCCTACGCCAAGGGCGTCTCCTCGCCTCTGCACGAGGCCGACATCGCCGCCGTCGCGCACCACGCCCTCACCGAACGCCACTCCGCGACCGCCCACGTCCTCACCGGCCCCGAGGCCCTCACCACCGAGGAGCAGCTCGCCGCCATCGCCCAGGCCCTCGGCCGTCCGCTGACGTACACCGAGATCCCGCCCCAGGACGTCGTACCGGAGATGTTCCCGATCATCCCCGCCGATCTCGTCCCCGGCTTCGTCGAAGCCCTGGCCACCACCGTCGGCACCACCCCGCCCCTGACCACCACGGTCCAGGACGTCACCGGCACCCCGGCCCGCACCTTCGCCCAGTGGGCCAAGGACCACGCGGACGACTTCAGGCCCACCAGCGCCTCCGGCGCCTGAGGACGAGCGCCGGGCGAGGACTCCAGCCCGTCCGGCGTTCGAGGACGAGGCGCGGAGCGCCGAAGAGGGGGAAAGGGGCGAAGCCCCGGACGAGAGGCGGGGCCCAGGGGCGGCTGCCCCCGGTTCCGGGAAAGGGGCGCCCGCGCGCGGAGCGCGCTGATGCGCGGGGCGGGCGGGGAACCCCCGGCAGGGCCCTACCACCCCGCGGGACGCAGACACGTTTTCCCCGCACGGCCGTACCCCTTTCGAGTACCGATCCCCGCCCACCCGGCCCCCACCCCACACACACCCACCACTCTGGTGACCCCGTCCGTCCACCCGGAGGTCACCGCCATGCGCACCCCGCCGCCCCTCGCCGGAGGCGTCCACGGCCCCGGCGCCCTGCGGCCCCTGCTCACCACCGTCCTGGACGCCCTGCACCAGGGCGCCCAGGACCGCGGCGGCCCCCTCCCGCGCGGCGGCCCCGCCGCCGTCGCCGACCGCCTCCGCCACACCGCCGGCGACCTCCTGCCCACCCACGGCACCGGCGCCGAAACCGCCCTGCGCACTCTCGTCCGCGCCCTCGCCGCGGGCGCCGCCGACCCCGCCGAACCCCTGTGCGCCGCCCACCTCCACTGCCCCCCGCTCGCCCTCGCCACCGCGGCCGACCTCGCCGCCTCCGCGCTCAACCCGTCCCTCGACTCCTGGGACCAGGCCCCCGCCGCCTCCGCCCTCGAAGCCCTCCTCACCACCACCCTCGCCACCGAGGTCCACGGCCGCGGCGACGCCCTCGTCACCACCGGCGGCACCGAGTCCAACCACCTCGCCCTCCTCCTCGCCCGCGAACAGGCCGCCGCCCACCACCAGAAGCCGCACATCATCACCGGCGCCAACGCCCATCACTCCCTGCACCGCGCCGCCTGGCTCCTCGGCCTGCCCCGCCCCCACACCCTCCCCACCCCCGCCGGCGTCCTCGACCCCACCACCCTCGCCGACACCCTCACCCACCTCACCCGCACCACCGGCACCCCGAGCCACATCCTCGTCACCGCCACCGCAGGCACCACCGACGCCGGCCTCATCGACCCCCTCCCCGCCCTCGCCGACCTCTGCCACGCCCACGGCGCCCGCCTCCACGTCGACGCCGCGTACGGCGCCGGACTCCTCTTCAGCACCACCCGCCGCCACCAGTTAGCCGGCCTCGACCGCGCCGACAGCACCACCCTCGACCTGCACAAACTCGGCTGGCAACCCGCCGCGGCCGGCCTGTTCACCGTCCGCGACCCCACCGACCTCCACCACCTCGACCACCGCGCCGACTACCTCAACGCCGACGACGACACCGAAGCCGGCCTGCCCGACCTCCTCGGCCGCTCCCTGCGCACCACCCGCCGCCCCGACGCCCTCAAGATCGCAGTCACCCTCACCGCCCTCGGCCGCACCGGACTCGGCACCCTCGTCGACCGCGTCTGCGACCGCGCCCACGACCTCGCCCGGCTCATCACCACCCCCCCCCGCTTCGAGCTCTACGCCCCACCCACCATCAGCACCGTCCTCTTCCGCCCCCGCGCCACCGACGACCACCACATCGCCCACGCCCGCCGCAGACTCCTCACCGACGGCACCGCCGTCCTCGGCCGCGCCCAGCTCGACGGCCGCCGCTGGTTCAAGGCCACCCTCCTCAACCCCCACACCACCCCCGACGACCTCGCCACCCTCCTCAAGCTCGTGGAAGGAACCACCCCCCGATGAGCGGCACGCCCGACACGCCCACCCCACCACCCACCACCCCCGACCACCACCCGCGCGACCTCGTCGGCGTCGGCATCGGCCCCTTCAACCTCTCCCTCGCCGCCCTCGCCCACCCCCTCGACGGCCTCGACACCGCCTTCTACGAACAGCGCCCCGCCTTCCACTGGCACCCCGGCCTCCTCATCGACGGCGCCACCCTCCAAGTCCCCTTCCTCGCCGACCTCGTCACCCTCGCCGACCCCACCAACCCCTGGTCCTTCCTCAACTACCTCAAGACCCGCGAACGCCTCTACCCCTTCTACTTCGCCGAGCACTTCCACATCCACCGCGCCGAATACGACGCCTACTGCCGCTGGGTCAGCGACAACCTCCCCCACCTCCACTACAACCACCAGATCGACGCCATCCGCTGGAACCCCGAACGCGCCGTCTTCGACATCGACTACACCCAGCTCGACCGCGACGGCGAAGCCGAAGCCGTCGGCCGCACCCACGCCAGGAACATCGCCCTCGGCATCGGCACCGCCCCCCACGTCCCCGAACCCCTCAAGCCCCTCGCCGACGCCCCCACCGTCCCCGTCATCCACGCCGCCGACTACCTCCTCCACCGCGACCGCTTCCTCACCGCCGACCACATCACCGTCATCGGCTCAGGACAGTCCGGCGCCGAAGTCTTCCTCGACCTCCTCCGCCACCGCCCCGCCGGCGCCGAAAAACTCCACTGGCTCACCCGCACCCCCGCCTTCGCCCCCATGGAGTACTCCAAGCTCGGCCTCGAACACTTCACCCCCGACTACACCCACTACTTCCACGCCCTGCCCGAAACCGTCCGCGACCGCCTCGTCCCCAGCCAGTGGCAGCTCCACAAGGGCATCGACGCCGACACCATCGCCGCCATCCACGACGAGCTCTACCGCCGCACCCTCCACGGCGGCTGGCCCGACGCCGTCCTCACCCCCGGCGTCCACGTCCGCACCGCCGGACGCGTCGCCACCACCCGCGTCGAACTCCACCTCGAACACGTCGAACAAGGCACCCGCTCCCGCCTCACCACCGACGCCGTCATCCTCGCCACCGGCTACCGCGAACGCCCCCTCGACCGCCTCCTCGCCGCCCTCGACCCCTACCTGCGCCGCGACGCCTCCGACCGCCCCCGCGTCGACGAACGCCACCGCCTCGTCCTCGACCCCACCGTCACCGGACACCTCTACGTCCAGAACGCCGAACGCCACACCCACGGCGTCGGCGCCCCCGACCTCGGCCTCGCCGCCTGGCGCGCCGCCCGCATCCTCAACCACCTCACCGGCACCACCCCCTACCCCCAGCCCCAGCGCACCGCCTTCACCCACTTCGGCCTCACCCCGCCGACCGGCCGCGCCACCCCCCGCACCCCCGCGGAGCAGCGCGGCACCCTCGTCCGCCTCAAGAACTGACACCCACCCCGGACACACCCCCGGACACCACCGGCATCAGCCACCCACCACCTCCGCCAGCGCACCCACCGGCGCCACCACCCGCCCCGACCGCGGACACGACCACACCGCCACCTCCCCGACCACCCGCGCCTCCAGCGGATGACCCCGCGGATGGTCGGGACACTCCGGCCACGCCGCCGGCAACAACCGCGCCGCCAACGCCTCCACCGCCCACTCCTGCACCTGCTCCGCCAGCTCCGCCACCTGCTCCGCCGGACCCACCCCCGCCGGCACCGAAACCCCCAGGCCCGAACCGTCCGGCTCGTACAGCATCACCAGCGGATCCCCGTCGAAATCCACCTCCTCCCGCACGATCGGCCGCACCGCGCACGTCGCCCACACATCACGCCGCACCACCGCCAACGCGGCCGCCAGATCCCTCTTCATGACACCGAAACCTCCTAGAACACCGGAGTACCCGCACGCGTCAACCGCCACCCCACCCGCGCGAACTCCGCCGGATCCACCGTCCCCTTCGCCCGCACCCACGCGATGATCGTGTTCCGGATCTCGTCCGAATCCGCCCACACCTGCTTGGCCCTCGCCACATGCGGGAAGTTCCCGCCCCCGCTCGCCCGGTAATTGTTCACCGCCAGCACGAACTGCGCCCCCGGATCCACCGGCTCCCCCTCGAACCGCAGATCCACGATCCGCGACCCCACCGGCTGCGCGATGTCCACGTCGTACGTCACCCCGTACAACGCGTCGTAGTTGTAGTCCGGCACACCCTCCGCGTTCGTCAGCTTCGCCGGATCCACCGGCACACCCGGCGCCGTCCGCGCGTAGTACCGCGCCGAGAACTCCAGGTACTCCTTCACCTGCGCACCCGTGAGCAGCCGCGCCTCCAGCGTGTTCTCGAACGGATACAGGCCCGCCGCGTCCCGCAGCGTTACCTCACCCTCCGGAATCCGCGCAGACCGCGAGAAGCACGACGCCTGCGACACCACCGGCACCCCCGCGTACGCGCCACCCGCCAGCGCCGCCCGCACCGTCTCCGCCTGCACATGGTTGATCAGATCGATGATCGGCACATCCTTGTACGGACCCTCCGCCGTACTCATCGCCGCCTTCGACGTCCCGATGACCTGGTTGACGTACGCCACGACCTTCCGGTGCTCGTCCCCGAGCAGCCGCGTGATCCGCCGGTCCTCCGCCACCGTGTTGGAGTTCAACACCCGCGCCCCCACCGACTCCACCCGCCACCGGCCCTTCGACCACACCAGACCGAAGTCGAACAACGTCAGCCGCTGCCCCCACTTCAACGGCTCCGACAGGACCACCTTCCTGCCCGTCGCCCTGTTCTCCACCACGTACTCGGGGATCTCCGTGTGCGCGTGCCCCACCAGGATCGCGTCGATCCCCGGCACCCGCTCCGCCACCAGCGCCGCCGCGTTCTCCACGTACGGCAACTGATCCCCGTACGACGACGTACCGCTCGACCCCGAGTGCGCCGACACCACCACCACGTCCGCACCCATCGACCGCAGCCGCGGCACCCACTTCGCCGCCTGCTCCTCCAGACCCGGGAACGTCATCTTCCCCTGCACATGCGCCCTGTCCCAGATCGCGATCCCCGGATTCGTCAGCCCCAGCACCGCCACCCGCACATCCCGCCCGCACGGCGTCCGCAACCGGTGCATGCTGTACGGCGGAAACGCCGGCCGCTGCGTCCGCGCGTCCAGGGCATTCGCCCCCAACAGCGGAAAATCGCACTGCTCCTGGAACTTCCGCAGCACCGGAATGCCGTAATTGAACTCGTGGTTGCCGAGCGCCGCCGCGTCATAACCGATCGCGTTCATCGCCTGCGCCATCGGATGCACCGGACCACCCTGCGCGGTGATCGGATCCACCTTCGCGTAGTAGTACGAGAGCTGCGTGCCCTGAATCGTGTCACCCGCGTCGATCAGCAGCGTGTTCCGCCGCCCCTTCTCCTCGCGGACCTGGTTCACCAGCGTCGATATCTTCGCCAGGCCCACATCGTTGTGGTCCTTGTCGTCGAACTCCCTGTCCGTGAAGTAATCCCAGTTGAAGACGTTCCCGTGCAGATCGGTCGTCCCCATCACCGTGAACGCGTACCGCCTCGCCCCGGCACCCCGCCCCCCGGGCGCCGCCTCGGCCGTCACCGCCGGACCCGCGAGCGCCACACCCGCACCCGCGGCGGCGGAACTCCCCAGGAACGACCTTCTGTCGAGCGGCATTTCGTCTCCTTCATGAACTTTCAGGATCTACGCGTACGGACGACGCGCGTAGATTCTGGCCCAGGACACCGAGCCGACAACAGCCCCGCCAGGTTTCGATCCGATGACCACCCACCACCGCGCGGCAGTGCCACAGTGGACCCCATGACCAGCGACGAGCCCACACCCACCACCGCCTACGCCACCCCCGACGCCCCCCGCGTAGCCGTCCGCGGCGAAGCCCACCTCGAAGTCGACCCCGAAATCGCCCGCATCGGCATCACCGTCACCGCCCGCGGCACCGACCGCCGCGACGCCCTCGACCACCTCACCCGCCGCAACAACGACGCCCTCACCCTCGTCAAAAGCTACGGAGACGCCGTCGAACGCATCGAGACCGGCGCCTTCTCCATCACCCCCGAACTCACCAAACGCGGCAAAGGCGAACGTGTCCGCACCTACCACGGCCGCGTCCACCTCACCGCCGAACTCACCGACTTCACCGCCCTCGGCGAACTCACCACCCGCCTCGCCGACCTCGACCTCACCCACGTCGACGGCCCCTACTGGACCCTGCGCCCCACCTCACCCGCCCACCGCACCGCCCGACAGCAAGCCGTCACAGAAGCCGTCCAGCGCGCCCGCGAATACGCCGAAGCCCTCGGCACCACCCTCGACGCCCTCCTCGACCTCGCCGACACCGGCACCGACAACGCCCCCTACCCGCCCTACCCCCCGGCCCCCGGCATGACCCGCGCCGCCTTCGCCGGCGCCGCCCCCGAAACCGCCGCCCCCCTCGACCTCGAACCCCAACGCCAAACCGTCTACGCCCAGGTCACCGCCCGCTTCACCCTCCACCCGCCGCAACTCTGAGCCACCCCGCCCACCCCCTCCGTCACCACCCCGCCGCCCGACACCCCTTGAACACGCTCATCGGAGCAGCCCCCCGCACACTTCAACAGTTGTCAACCCCCCGTCACGGAAAGGTTGTTGAGACGTCACGCCCAACCGGACCTCTACCGGCCGGTAAGCCCTACTGTCGAACCATGCGCCGAGCGAAAATCGTCTGCACCCTGGGACCCGCCACCGACAGCTACGACCAGATCAAGGCCCTGGTCGAAGCCGGAATGGACGTGGCACGCTTCAACCTCAGCCACGGCACCCACGCCGACCACGAGGACCGCTACCGGCACGTACGCAAGGCCGCCGAGGAGACCGGCCGCAGCGTCGGCATCCTCGCCGACCTTCAAGGCCCGAAGATCCGCCTCGGCCGCTTCACCGAAGGCCCCGTACTCCTCGAACGCGGCGACGAGTTCACCATCACCGTCGAAGAAGGCGTCGAAGGCGACCGCAACCTCTGCGGCACCACCTACCACGGCCTCGCCGACGACGTCACCCCCGGCGAACGCATCCTCGTCGACGACGGCAAAGTCACCCTCGAAGTCACCGCCGTCGACGGCCCCCGCGTCACCACCACCGTCGTCGAAGGCGGCATGGTCTCCGACCACAAGGGCCTCAACCTCCCCGGCGTCGCCGTCTCCGTCCCCGCCCTCTCCGACAAGGACGAGACCGACCTCCGCTGGGCCCTGCGCACCGGCTTCGACGTCATCGCCCTCTCCTTCGTCCGCAGCGGCCGCGACATCCAGGACGTCCACCGCATCATGGACGAGGAGGGCCACCGCCTCCCCGTCATCGCCAAGGTCGAGAAACCCCAGGCCGTCGACAACATCGACGACATCGTCGCCGCCTTCGACGGCATCATGGTCGCCCGCGGCGACCTCGGCGTCGAAATGCCCCTCGAACAGGTCCCCATCGTCCAGAAGCGCGCCATCAAGCTCGCCCGCCGCAACGCCAAACCCGTCATCGTCGCCACCCAGATGCTCGACTCGATGATCGACAACTCCCGCCCCACCCGCGCCGAGGCGTCCGACGTCGCCAACGCCGTCATCGACGGCACCGACGCCGTCATGCTCTCCGGCGAGACCAGCGTCGGAAACTACCCCGTCGAAACCGTCCGCACCATGGGCCGCATCGTCGAAGCCGCCGAGGAGGACATCCTCGCCAAGGGCCTCCCCGCCCTCACCGAACGCAACAAACCCCGCACCCAGGGCGGCGCCGTCGCCCGCGCCGCCGCCGACATCGGCGACTTCCTCGGCGCCAAGTACCTCGTCGCCTTCACCCAGTCCGGCGACACCGTCCGCCGCCTCTCCCGCTACCGCTCCCCGATCCCCCTCCTCGCCTTCACCCCCGACCCCGCCACCCGCGCCCAGCTCAACCTCACCTGGGGCGTCGAGACCTTCCTCGGCCCGCACGTCGACTCCACCGACGCGATGGTCGGCCAGGTCGACGAACACCTCCTCAAGATCGGCCGCTGCCACCCGGGCGACACCGTCATCATCACCGCCGGCTCCCCACCCGGAGTCTCCGGCACCACCAACCTGGTCCGCGTCCACCACATCGGCGAAGCCACGCGCTAGTCAGTACTTGGCCCCGACATACGCGTCCATGAGCGCCACGGAGCCCTTGCGGGCGATGGAGACGTTGAACGGGTCGCTGCCCCGGGCGAGCGTCGTCCACTCGACCCCCACCTTGTCGAGGGTGTCGGTGAGCAGCTTCCGGATGTCGTCCGACTTGTTGGTGAAGAAGTACCGCGGATACTCGTAGCGCTTGCGCTCACCACCCACGACCCGGGTGGTCCAGTTGATGATCCGACACCCGTCGGAGTGGATGAGCCCCCGAACGAACTCCCACGGGTACGCGTCGACGATGTCCCGCTGCCAGGGTTCGAGGACGATGCTGCGCTCGTGTTTGCGGCCGGGGCCGTGCTGGGGGAAGAGGCACCACATGTGCATGGAATAGAGCTTCACGTCCCGGCAGCCTTTTCGCCGCACTCTGCATACGGAGTTTCCAGGGAACACCAAGCGCATGGCCTGCTCGCACTCGTCCATGAGGCCGGGGTGGGTCTCGGCGCAGGTGATCGAGAGGCTCGGAGCTCGCATGGCGCGGTTGTGGCTGATGTGCCCGTCACCCAGGTAGAGACCCAGCAGGTAGGAGTACGCCGCGAGGTGCAGGTCGCCGTCGCAACGGGGGCAGGGCGGCTGGACGCGTCCGGGGCACTCGCCGCGCTTCGCTCGGTCTGAGTGCTTCCAGTAGCTGATGGTGCCTACGGGGACATTCAGTTGTCGGGCGACGTCGGCATTCTTGGCTCCGCCGCGTAACAGCGTCAGCGCCTTCTGTCGCACTTCTGTGCCGTGGAAGTTCATGCGACTACTCTGCGCGACTGATCGTATCCCTGTGCAGCAAAAAGCGGAGGTTCACGAGAACGTGATCCTCCGCTACAGCGTGTGCCGGGTACGGGATTCGAACCCGTATGTCCTTTCGGACAGATGTGTTTGAGACATCCGCGTAAGCCTATTCCGCCAACCCGGCTAGAGCGCCGCGCGCCCCCGGGAAGCATACCGGTTCACCGCGCAGCACCGCAGCTAGGTACTCTGACGAGGCAGTGCACCTGCCATGAACGAGGAGCTCCCGTGACCGCGCCCGAGTCGCCCCAGCCCGTTGACGCGTCCGACGACAAGTCGCACGTCCCGCCGCTGACGACCCGTGTCGTCATCGCCGAGGACGAGGCCCTGATCCGCCTCGACCTCAAGGAGATGCTGGAGGAAGAGGGCTACACGGTCGTCGGCGAGGCCGGTGACGGCGAGACCGCCGTGGAGCTGGCCCGGGAGCACAAGCCGGACCTGGTGATCCTGGACGTGAAGATGCCGGTCCTCGACGGCATCTCCGCGGCGGAGAAGATCGCCGGGGAGTCGATCGCCCCGGTCCTGATGCTGACGGCGTTCTCGCAGCGGGACCTGGTGGAGCGCGCCCGGGACGCGGGCGCCATGGCGTACCTGGTGAAGCCGTTCAGCAAGAGTGACGTCGTACCGGCGATCGAGATGGCGGTGTCGCGGTTCACGCAGTTGCAGGCGCTGGAGCAGGAGGTCGCGGACCTCACGCAGCGCCTGGAGACGCGGAAGCTGGTGGACCGGGCGAAGTCGATCCTGCAGACGGAGTACGGCCTGACGGAGCCGGCGGCGTTCCGGTGGATCCAGAAGACGTCGATGGACCGTCGCCTGTCGATGCAGCAGGTGGCGGAGGCGGTCATCGAGGACGCCGAGGAGAAGAAGGCCGCGAAGGGCTGATCATCCCCGATGCCCTGGGGGGCGCCCCACCAGGGGCGCGGGGAACTGCGCGAGCAACCCCCACGGGCGGTCAGCCGACAGCAGCCGGGTGCGCCCCGTAGGGGGCGCGGGGAACTGCGCGAACAGCCCCCACCGGCGGTCAGCCGGAGACAAGCTGCACAGCGAAGAGGGCGGCCACCCCGAAGCCGGGGCGGCCGCCCTCTTCGCAGCTGGCGGGGCCCGGGGCCGAGCCCCGCTCAAGGCCCAGGGGCCAGGCTAGTCCTCGCCGAGGTAGGCCTTGCGTACGGACTCGTCGTGGAGGAGATCCGCTCCGCTCCCGGAGAGGACGACGCGCCCCACTTCCATGACGTGGCCCTGGTCCGCCAGGGACAGCGCTGCTTGGGCGTTCTGTTCGACGAGCAGGATGGTGGTGCCCTGGGCCTTGAGCTCGGCGATGGTGTGCATGATCTTCTGCATCATGATCGGGGAGAGTCCCATGGAGGGCTCGTCGAGCATGAGCAGTTTGGGCTGGGACATCAGGGCGCGGCCCATGGCGAGCATCTGCTGTTCGCCGCCGGAGAGGGTGCCGGCGGCTTGTTTGCGGCGTTCGCCGAGGATGGGGAAGAGGTCGTAGGCGCGCTGGATGTCTTTCTGGATGGCTGCTTTGTCGTCGCGGAGGTAGGCGCCGAGCTGGAGGTTCTCGGTGATGGTGAGGCGGGGGAAGATGTGGCGGCCTTCGGGGGAGTGGGCGAGTCCGAGGGCGACGATCTTGTGGGCGGGGATGCCGGTGAGGGGGCGTCCGTCGAAGGTGATCTTCCCGGAGAGGGGTTTGAGGAGTCCGGACAGGGTGCGCAGGGTGGTGGTCTTGCCGGCGCCGTTGGTGCCGATGAGGGTGACGACCTGGCCGGCTTCGACGGAGAAGGAGATGCCTTTGACGGCTTCGATCTTGCCGTAGGCGACCCTGAGGTCCTCGACCTCCAGCAGTGCGGTCACGGGGCTTTTCCTTCCGGGCCGGTGGCGCGGGGTGTGGCGCCGTCTTCGTGGTGCGGTGGTTCGGTGTCCGGCGGGGTGTCGGCGGAGGGGGCCGTGGCGGGGGTGTCGGCCGCGGGGGCCGTGTCCGGGGTGTCGGCCGGGCCTGCTGCCCGCGGGGCGGGGGCCGGGCCGGCTCCCTCCTGGTGGGCTTCGGCGGCTTCGACCTCGGCGACCTCGGCGGCGCCGGGGGCGCCTTCGAAGGGGGTGCCGAGGTAGGCGGCGATGACGCGCTCGTCGGCCTGGACGACGTCGGAGGTGCCTTCGACGAGCTTCTCGCCCTGGACGAGGACGGCGACGCGGTCGCAGAGGTTGAAGATGAACCGCATGTCGTGCTCGATGACGAGGACGGCGATGCCCTGGTCGCGGATGGCGAAGACGAGTTCCTCGGCGGCGCGGGTCTCCTGGGGGTTCATGCCGGCGGTGGGCTCGTCGAGGAGGAGCAGGCCGGGTTCGCTGGCGAGGGCGCGGGCGATCTCGAGCTTGCGCTGCTCGCCGTAGGGGAGGTTGCGGGAGAGGTGGTCGGCCTTGTGGGCGAGGCCGACGAACTCCAGGAGTTCCATGGCGCGGGCGTGGGAGGCGGCTTCGGCCTTCTTGAAGCCGGGGCCGCGCAGGAGGGCGGACCAGAGGCCTTCCTTGGTGCGGGTGTGCCGGCCGACGAGGACGTTCTCCAGGACGGTCATGTTGGCGAAGAGCCGGATGTTCTGGAAGGTGCGGGCGATGCCGGCGGTGGTGACGAGGTGGGGTTTGGCGGGCAGGACGGTGCCTTTGTAGGCGACCTTGCCTTCGGTGGGGACGTAGAGGCCGGTGAGGCAGTTGAAGAAGGTGGTTTTGCCGGCGCCGTTGGGGCCGATGAGGCCGACGATTTCGCCGCTGTTGACGGTGAGGTCGACGGCGCGTACGGCGGTGAGGCCGCCGAAGCGCATGGTGACGCCGCTGGCCTGGAGGACGGTGGTGGTGGTCGCTGTGGTGGTCATGGTGGTCACGCCCCCGCCTTGTGGACGCCGACGGTGCCTTCGGGCAGTTTCTGCTGGTCGGGTACGTCGAGTTGGTCGGTCTCGTGGTATTCGAGCTGGGCGCGCTTGTTGGCGACGAGGCCTTCGGGGCGGAAGCGCATGAGCAGGATGAGGGCGAGGCCGAAGAGGAGGAGCTGGTAGTCCTCGAGGAACTGGAGTTTGGCGGGGATGAGGTAGAGCAGGGCGGCGCCGATGAGGGGGCCGCTGATGGTGCCCATGCCGCCGAGGATGACGGCGGCGAGGAGGAAGGCGGAGTTGGGCGGGACGGTGTTGGCGAAGAGGTACTGCTCGGGGGTGATGCTGTAGGAGACGTGGGCCTGGACGGTGCCGGCGAAGCCGGCGAGGGTGGCGCCGAGGGCGAAGGCGATGAGTTTGACGCGGAAGCCGTTGATGCCCATGGCGGTGGCGGCGGTCTCGTCCTCGCGGATGGCGACCCAGGCGCGGCCGATGCGGGATTCGCCGCTGCGGCGGAAGACGAGGACGACGACGGCGGTGAACAGGAGCATCAGCAGGTAGTAGTTGGCGGGCCTGCTGAGGGTGAAGCCGAGGACGTCGTGTTCGATGCCGAGGTTGTAGCCGAGGAGTTCGAGGTCGGGGATGTTGGGGATGCCCTGGGCGCCGTTGGTGAGGTCGGGTCCTGACCTTCCGTTGAGGTTGTTCATGGTGATGCGGAAGATCTCGCCGAAGCCGAGGGTGACGATGGCGAGGTAGTCGCCGCGCAGCCGCAGGGTGGGGGCGCCGATGATGACGCCGAAGGCGAGGGAGGCGGCGGCGCCGGTGAGGACGGCGGCCCAGAAGGGGAAGTGGACGTCGAAGGTGGAGGCGGGGGAGCCGGAGACGAGGGCCGCGGTGTAGGCGCCGACGCCGAGGAAGGCGACGTAGCCGAGGTCGAGGAGTCCGGCGAGGCCGACGACGACGTTCAGGCCGAGGGCGACGGTGGCGAAGATGAGGATGTTGACGCCGATGAGGGCGTAGCTGGCGTCGCTCTGGGTGAAGGGGAAGAGGGCGGCGGCGACGAGGGCCGCGGCGAGGGTGACGTTGCGGTGTTTGGCGGTGAGGGCGTTGAGGCGGGGGATGAGTCCGGCGCGGTGGAGTGCGGTGGCGCCGAAGCAGGCGGTGATGAGGAAGCCGATGAAGAGTTCGGAGTAGGCCTCGATGCCGTAGGCGAAGACGTAGAGGCCGATGCCGAAGGAGGCGGCGATGATGAGGATTTCGGCCCAGTCGGGGAGGGTTCTGGCGCGGGGTGGTGCGGGGGCCTTGAAGCTGTGGCGCAGGCGTTGCCAGGGGTTGGTGGTGGGGGTGTCGGGGGTGGCGGGGGTGTCGGAGGGGAGTCCGAGGGCGCCGATGGCGGCGATGAGGGCGCCGATGCCGGAGACCCAGGCGCCGGGTTCGAGGTTGACGATGCCGCCGAGGTGTTCGGCGATGGCGCCCATGGTGTAGCCGGTGGTGCCGAGAACGCCGAGGCTGAGCAGGAGGACGGGGCTGTTGGTGCCGCCGGGGGTGAGCCAGGTGAGGCCGCGGATGCGGTGTCCGGCGAGGGTGAGGACGAGGGTGAGGGCGGCGCCGGTGAGGGTGACGACCTGGAGTCCGCCGGGGTAGCCGGTGACGGTGAGGTTGCCGGGGAAGGCGGTGGTCCAGGTCCAGGCGAGGAAGGTGCCGAGGAGGGCCGCGGCGGAGCCGGTGAGGACGAGGAGCCGGGCGAGGCGTTCGGGCAGGGGCAGGGTGGAGATGTGGGGGCCCGCGTCGGTTGTGGTGAGGCGCGGGGTGCCGGGGGTGCTGGGTGTCTTGGTTGTCATGGGTATCACGCTCGATCCGCGACGCGTTCGCCTAGGAGCCCTTGGGGCCTGAGGAGGAGGACGAGGATGAGGAGGGCGAAGGCCCACACGTCCTTCCAGGCGCCGCCGCCGAACTGTTCCATGCCGGGTACGTCGTGCATGTAGCCGGTGGCGAGGGCTTCGGCGACGCCGAGGACGATGCCGCCGAGCATGGCGCCGTAGATGTTTCCGATGCCGCCGAGGACGGCCGCGGTGAAGGCTTTGAGGCCCATGATGAAGCCCATTTTGAAGCCGACCTGGCCGTTGTGGAGGCCGTAGCCGACGGCGGCGACGGCGGCGAAGGCGGCGCCGATGGCGAAGGCCATGACGATGATGCGGTCGGTGTTGATGCCCATGAGTTTGGCGGTGTCGGGGTCCTGGGCGGTGGCTTGCATGCCGCGCCCGGAGCGGGTCTTGTTGACGTACCAGCCGAGGATGAGCATGCAGGCGGGGGCGGCGATGATGAGGAAGAAGTCGCCGCGTTGGATGTCGGCGCCGAAGATGTGGACGGGGTCGCCGCCGAA
Organism: Streptomyces sp. CC224B; assembly: GCF_030010595.1. NCBI lineage: Bacteria > Bacillati > Actinomycetota > Actinomycetes > Kitasatosporales > Streptomycetaceae > Streptomyces > Streptomyces sp. CC224B. Next base: position 23,048 of record NZ_JASCXL010000062.1, read on the forward strand.
TTGGGGGAAGGTGCGGTCCTTCTTGGCGTCGGGGTACCACTTCCATACGGCCTGCTGGAGCAGGATGGACAGGCCGATGGCGGTGATGAGGGGGGCGAGTCGTGGGGCTCCGCGCAGGGGGCGGTAGGCGAAGCGTTCGGCTGCGGTGCCGACGGCGACGGAGCATATGACGCCGCCGATGATCATGAGGGGGACCGCGGCGAGCAGTGAGAACCCGTCGGGGAGCCAGAGGAAGACGGTGAGGGCGCCGAAGCCCCCGACCATGAAGATCTCGCCGTGGGCGAAGTTGATGAGCTGGACGATTCCGTAGACCATCGTGTAGCCGATCGCGATGAGACCGTACATCGCGCCGAGGATGAGTCCATTGGCCAGCTGTTGCGGCAGTTCGTTCACCGCAGGGCCTCCGTTGGATGGTTCGGATACGGCACCGCGCGGGAGCGCTGGTAGCGCGTCCCGCGCGGCCTTGTGTCAATGGGTGCGTGGGGTGGGTGTCAGCGCGGCTTGTAGGCCTCGCTGAACTTGGACTCCCACTTGTTCTGCTTGTTGACCTGGTAGGCGGTCATCATGGTGTTCGTGGTGTCGCCGTACTCGTCGAAGGAGACGGTGCCGGTGACGCCGTCGAACTTGACCTTGCTCATGGCTTCGAGGACTTTTTCGCGGCTGTCGGAGGGGAGCTTTCCGTCGTTGTCCTCGACGACGATCTTCACGGCTTCGATGATGGCCCAGGTGGCGTCGTAGGTGCCGCCGCCGTAGGTCTCCATGTTCTCTTTGTAGTTCTTGTTGTATTCCTCGATGAACTTCTTCGCGGAGTCGAGTTCCTCGACGGGTTTGCCGACGGAGGTGCCGAGGTCGCCGACGGCCTTCTTGTTGAGCTTGGGGAATTCTTCGCTCTTCATGCCGTCGCCGCCCATGAGCGGGATCTTGGCGCCGGATTCCTTGAGCTGTTGGCTGAGGGGGGCGGCGGCGGGGTATTCGCCGCCGTAGTAGACGGCTTGGGCGCCCTTGCCCTTCACCTTGGAGACGACGGACTTGAAGTCGCGGTCCTCGGGGTTGACGTGGTCCTGGCCGACGATCTTTCCGCCGAGGTCGGTGAAGGTGTCCTTGAAGGAGGCGGCGAGGCCGGCGCCGTAGGTCTTCTGGTCGTCGATCAGGTAGACCTTCTTGATGTTCGCCTTCTGGTAGAGGTACTGGGCGGCGAACTGGCCTTGGACCTGGTCGGTGGTGGCGGTGCGGAAGAAGGTCTTGAACTGGCGCTTCTTGTCGCCCTTCTTCCAGCCGTCGCCCTGGGTCAGCTCGGTGCCGGTGTTGGCCGGGGAGATCTGGGTGAGGCTGGCGTCGCTGAAGGGCTTCTGCATCGACTGGGAGACGCTGGAGTTCAGCGGGCCGACGACGCCGAGGACGTCGTCGTTGCTGATGAACTTCTGGGCGTTCTGGCCGCCGACGGAGGGCTGGGCCTGGTCGTCGAGGGGCTGGAGCTTGAACTCCACGCCGTCGACGGTGTTCTCCTTGTTGGCGGTCTTGACGGCCAGTTCCGCGGAGTTGCGCATGCCGATGCCGAGGGCGGAGAGGTCGCCGGTGAGGGGGGCGTCGAACCCGATGACGACGGTCTTCTTGTCCCCGGCGTTGTCGTCGTTGTTGTCCTTGTCGCGCGACCCGCAGGCGGTGAGCGTGAGTGCCCCGGTGGTCAACACCGTGGTGAGGATGAGCGCGGAACGGTTTCGCACGATTGGTCCTTTCCCCAGGCGCGGCCCTCTGCTGAGGGGCCGTGAAGATCGCCGGGCCGTACTGGTGGTGGTACAGGGCCGTGCAATTCAGTTCGCGCCCGGCGGCGCGGTGACTGGCCGTGACTCTAAGGGCCTTATTGATCCTGGAGGAGTGGTCGGACCTAGGCTGTGACGCTCTTGTTATGCCACGGAGTATTCCGCGCTGGCCCGCAGGGGTTGGTTGTGGCGGAATATGCACGCTTCGGCGCATCGGGCGCGGTGCCGCGTGCAGGACTGTTTCCGCGTTTTACTCATGACGCCGGTGTTCGGGGGGTTGCGGGCGGGGCCCTCCGAAAAAGATCTTCCAGGGCTGGACGCCGCTCTTCGATCTTGTTTCGCACGGGCTGTCCGTATTACGGAGTGTGACGCGAAAGAAAGGGAGCCCAGCATTCCGTGCCACCTTTCCGCGTTCGCGGATGTGTACGGTCAGGAGTGTTTTAGCGCAGCACTCCTGTTCCTCCGGTGAAGCCCCAGTCCGAGGGGCCTGCTGCGACACCGGGGCGCGCCGCGGGGCGGCCGAGCCGACGCCGGACGCTGCGCGCGGCGCGGGTATTCCAGCCCGTCCGGCGTTTGAGGACGAGCGCGGAGCGCGAAGGGGTTGGCCTCAGCCGGTGTTGGGGGCGGGCGCGTGATGCGGAGGCCGGGTTGGGCCGGTGCCGGCCGCTGCGCGCGACGCGGGCGCCTCAGGCCGCACCGGGCCGGTGCTGGACGCTGCGCGTGGCGCGGGTATTTCAGCCCGTCCGGCGTTTGAGGACGAGCGCGGAGCGCGAAAGGGTGGGCTCGCAGGGCGCGCGGGGTGGGCGCGAGGCGCGCGGGTCAAGGCCGATCGGCGGCGGCCGGGCCTGGCCAGGGCCGCCGATCGGCCGGGAGCGGGAGAGCCCGAGCGGTCAGCTGGAGCCCGGCTCGGCAGGGCGGAGGAGGCAGGTGAGCCGCGCGCTGCACACCCGCCGCCCCTCCTCGTCCGTGATGGCGACCTCGTACGTCGCCGTCGTACGGCCCCGGTGCACCGGCGTGGCCACGCCGGTGACGAGGCCGGAGCGCACCCCCCGGTGGTGGGTGCAGTTCAGGTCGACGCCCACGGCGACCTTCCCGCTGCCCCCGTGGAGCATGGAGCCGACCGATCCGAGCGTCTCGGCGAGCACGGCGGAGGCCCCGCCGTGCAGCAGCCCGTACGGCTGGGTGTTGCCCTCCACGGGCATCGTGCCGACGACGCGCTCGGCGGAGGCCTCAAGCACCTGCACGCCCATGCGGCTGCCGAGGTGCCCGGCGGAGAAGAGGGCGGGCAGGTCGACGCCGAGTGCGGCGTACTCGTCGATGACCTCTTGCGGGAACTTCGTTGTGTGCTGCTCGCCCATGGGCCGGGCTCCGTTCGTCGACGACACCTGAAGGTCAGCTTCCGCTGAGCGAACGCTCAGTCGGTGGCTGATTGTTCCAGTCGTACGACGACGGACTTGCTGGCGGGGGTGTTGCTGGTGTCGGCGGTGGCGTCCAGCGGGACCAGCACGTTGGTCTCCGGGTAGTAGGCCGCCGCGCAGCCGCGGGCGGTCGGGTAGTGCACGACGCGGAAGCCGGGCGCGCGCCGCTCGACGCCGTCCCGCCACTCGCTGACGAGGTCCACGTACGCGCCGTCGGCGATGCCGAGCGCGTCGGCGTCGGCGGCGTTGACGAGGACGACGCGGCGGCCGTTCCTGATGCCGCGGTAGCGGTCGTCGAGGCCGTAGATGGTGGTGTTGTACTGGTCGTGGGAGCGCAGGGTCTGCAGGAGCAGGCGGCCTTCGGGCAGGGCGGGGTACTCCACGGGCGCGGCGGTGAAGTTGGCCTTGCCGGTGGCGGTGGGGAAGCGGCGCTCGTCGCGCGGGGCGTGGGGGAGCGCGAAGCCGCCGGGGCGGGCCACGCGGGCGTTGAAGTCCTCGAAGCCGGGGACGACGCGGGCGATGCGGTCGCGTACGCGCGCGTAGTCCTGCTCGAACTCCTCCCAGGGGGTGGCGGACTCGGGGCCGAGGACGCGGCGGGCCAGGCGGCACACGATGGCGGGCTCGGAGAGGAGGTGGGGGCTCGCGGGCTCCAGGCGGCCGCGGGAGGCGTGCACCATGCCCATGGAGTCCTCGACGGTGACGAACTGCTCGCCGCCGGCCTGCCGGTCGCGTTCGGTGCGGCCGAGGGTCGGCAGGATGAGGGCGCGGGCGCCGGTCACGGTGTGGGAGCGGTTGAGCTTGGTGGAGACGTGGACGGTGAGGCGGGCGCGGCGCATGGCGGCCTCGGTCACGTCGGTGTCGGGGGAGGCGGAGACGAAGTTGCCGCCCATGGCGAAGAACACCTTGGCGTCGCCGTCGCGCAGGGCGCGGATGGCGCGGACGACGTCCAGGCCGTGGTGGCGGGGCGGGGCGAAGCCGAACTCCCTCTCCAGGGCGTCGAGGAAGGCGGGCGCGGGGCGTTCGAAGATGCCCATGGTGCGGTCGCCCTGCACGTTCGAGTGGCCGCGGACCGGGCAGACGCCCGCGCCGGGGCGGCCGATGTTGCCGCGCAGCAGCAGGAAGTTGACGACTTCGCGGATGGTGGGCACGGCGTGCTTGTGCTGGGTGAGGCCCATGGCCCAGCAGACGACGGTGCGTTCGGAGGCGAGGACCATGCGCAGGGCGCGCTCGATGTCGGCGCGCTTCAGGCCGGTGGCGGTGAGGGTCTCGTCCCAGTCGGCGGCGCGCGCGGCGGCGACGAAGTCCTCGTACCCGTGGGTGTGCTCGCGGACGAAGGCCTCGTCGACGGCGCCGTCGGTCTCCAGGACGAGCTTGTTGAGCAGGCGGAAGAGGGCCTGGTCGCCGCCGAGGCGGATCTGCAGGAACAGGTCGGTCAGGGCGGTGCCCTTGAGCATGCCCTGCGGGGTCTGCGGGTTCTTGAACCGCTCCAGGCCGGCTTCGGGCAGCGGGTTCACCGTGATGATCTTCGCGCCGCCGCGCTTGGCCTGTTCCAGGGCGGAGAGCATGCGCGGGTGGTTGGTGCCCGGGTTCTGCCCGGCGACGATGATCAGGTCGGCCTGGTGGAGGTCTTCGAGGAGGACGCTGCCCTTGCCGACGCCGAGGGTCTCGGTGAGGGCGGACCCGGACGACTCGTGGCACATGTTCGAGCAGTCGGGGAGGTTGTTGGTGCCGAGCTCGCGGGCGAAGAGCTGGTAGAGGAACGCCGCTTCGTTGCTGGTGCGGCCCGAGGTGTAGAAGACGGCCTCGTCGGGGGAGTCGAGCGCGGTCAGCTCCTCGGCGACGATGTCGAAGGCCCGCTCCCAGGAGACGGGTTCGTAGTGCTCGGCGCCTTCCGGCAGGTACATGGGGTGGGTGAGGCGGCCCTGCTGGCCCAGCCAGTACCCGCTGCGGGTGGCGAGGTCGGCCACGGAGTGCGCGGCGAAGAAGCCGGGGGTGACGCGGCGCAGGGTGGCTTCTTCGGCGACGGCCTTCGCGCCGTTCTCGCAGAACTCCGCCGTGTGCCGGTGCTCGGGCTCGGGCCAGGCGCAGCCGGGGCAGTCGAAGCCGTCCTTCTGGTTGACGCGCAGCAGGGTCAGCGCGGTGCGCCTGACGCCCATCTGCCGCTGGGCCACGCGCAGGGTGTGTCCGATGGCGGGCAGCCCGGCGGCGGCGTGCTGGGCCTGGGTGACCTGCGGCGCGTCCTGGACCGGGTCGCCCTTGGGGGGCTTGGTGGCCATCGTCTGCTCCTCGTCGAGCCGAGCGTGTGCGGTACGTCACCGATCCTCGCACGGGGGACTGACAGCGGGTCCGCCCGGGGCGGGGCGGCCCGGGCGCGGGAGGGGTGGTCGCGGGGCGACGCGTCGGGAGGCGGCCGCGGGAGACGGGCGGGAGTGTCAGTGGGGCGTGGCAGGATCGGGGGCGTGGCAGAGAAAGCATCGAAGAAGACCGAGAAGACGACCGCCGGCGTTCGGCCGCGCCTGCTCCTGATGGACGGGCACTCCCTGGCCTACCGGGCGTTCTTCGCGCTGCCCGCGGAGAACTTCACGACGGCGACGGGCCAGCCGACGAACGCGATCTACGGCTTCGCGTCGATGCTGGCGAACACGTTGCGTGACGAGGCGCCCACGCACTTCGCGGTGGCCTTCGACGTCTCGCGCAAGACGTGGCGCTCCGAGGAGTTCGCGGAGTACAAGGCGAACCGCTCCAAGACCCCGGACGAGTTCAAGGGGCAGGTGGAGCTGATCGGGGAGCTGCTCGACGCGATGGGCGCGGTGCGCTTCGCGGTGGACGGCTTCGAGGCGGACGACGTCATCGCGACGCTGGCCACGCAGGCCGAGGCGGAGGGCTTCGAGGTCCTGATCGTCACGGGTGACCGGGACTCCTTCCAGCTCATCACCGACCACGTGACGGTGCTGTACCCCACCAAGGGCGTCTCGGAGCTGACCCGTTTCACTCCGGAGAAGGTGCAGGAGAAGTACGGCCTGACCCCGAGCCAGTACCCGGACTTCGCGGCGCTGCGCGGCGACCCGTCGGACAACCTGCCGGGTATCCCGGGCGTCGGTGAGAAGACGGCCGCGAAGTGGATCAACCAGTTCGGTTCGTTCGCGGAGCTGGTGGAGCGCGCCGACGAGGTCAAGGGCAAGGCGGGGCAGAACTTCCGCGACCACCTGGAGGCGGTGAAGATGAACCGCCGGCTCACGGAGATGGTGCGCGACGTCGAGCTGCCCAGGACGGTCGCCGACCTGGAGCGCGCTCCGTACGACCGCAAGGCGGTCGCGATGGTCCTGGACACGCTGGAGATCCGTAACCCGTCGCTGCGGGAGCGGCTCCTCGCGGTGGACCCGGGTGGGGAGGAGGCCGAGCAGGCGCCCGTCACGGAGGGCGTCGACATCGACGGCGTGGTGCTCGGCACGGGCGAGGTCGCCCCGTGGCTGGCCGAGCACGGGAGTGCGGTCCTGGGTCTCGCGACGGTCGACTCCTGGTCGCTGGGTACGGGCTCGGTGACCGAGGTCGCGCTCGCCGCGGCCGGGGGAGCGGCGGCCTGGTTCGACCCGGCGCAGCTCGACGAGGCCGACGAGAAGGCGTTCGCGGCCTGGCTGGCGGACGCCGCGAAGCCCAAGGTGCTGAACAACGCCAAGGCGGTCATGCGTGTCGCCGCCGAGCACGGCTGGCGCGTCGAGGGCGTCACGATGGACACGGCGCTGGCGGCGTACCTGGTCAAGCCGGGCCGCCGCTCGTTCGACCTGGACGCGCTGTCGCTGGAGTACCTGGGCCGGGAGTTGGCGCCGGCCGCCGCGCCGGACGGGCAGCTCGCCTTCGGTACGGAGGACGACGAGCAGGCCGGTGCCGAGGCGCTGATGGTGCAGGCGCGCACGATCCTGGACCTGGGCGCGGCGTTCGGCGAGAAGCTCACGGAGGTCGGTGCGGCCGGGCTGCTCACCGACGTCGAGCTGCCGACGTCCGCGCTGCTGGCCCGCCTGGAGCGGCACGGCATCGCCGCCGACCGGGCCCATCTGGAGTCCATGGAGCAGCAGTTCGCGGGCGCCGTGCAGCAGGCGGTGAAGGAGGCGCACGCGGCGGCGGGCCACGAGTTCAACCTGGGCTCGCCCAAGCAGCTCCAGGAGGTCCTCTTCGGCGAGCTGGGCCTGCCCAGGACGAAGAAGACGAAGACGGGGTACACCACCGACGCCGACGCGCTCGCCTGGCTCGCCGCCCAGACGGACAACGAACTGCCGGTGATCATGCTCCGCCACCGTGAGCAGGCCAAGCTGCGCGTCACCGTCGAGGGCCTGGTCAAGTCGATCGCCGCGGACGGCCGCATCCACACGACGTACAACCAGACGGTGGCCGCCACCGGCCGGCTGTCGTCGACGGATCCGAACCTGCAGAACATCCCGGTGCGCACGGACGAGGGCCGGGCGATCCGCCGCGGCTTCGTCGTCGGTGAGGGCTTCGAGTCGCTGATGACGGCGGACTACAGCCAGATCGAGCTGCGGGTGATGGCGCACCTGTCGGAGGACGAGGGCCTCATCGAGGCGTTCACCTCCGGCGAGGATCTGCACACCACGGTCGCCTCGCAGGTCTTCGGCGTGGAGCGCTCCGTCGTCGACGCGGAGATGCGCCGCAAGATCAAGGCGATGTCGTACGGCCTGGCGTACGGTCTGTCGGCGTTCGGCCTGTCCCAGCAGCTCAGCATCGAGGCGGCCGAGGCGCGTGCCCTGATGGACACGTACTTCGAGCGGTTCGGCGGGGTGCGCGACTATCTGCGGCGCGTGGTGGACGACGCCCGAGCCACCGGTTACACGGAGACGATGCTGGGCCGCCGCCGCTATCTGCCGGACCTCAACAGCGACAACCGGCAGCGGCGCGAGATGGCCGAGCGGATGGCGCTGAACGCGCCGATCCAGGGCACGGCCGCCGACATCGTGAAGGTCGCCATGCTGAACGTGGACCGGGCCCTGCGGGAGGCGGAGCTGACTTCGCGGATGCTGCTCCAGGTCCACGACGAAATCGTCCTGGAGATCGCCCCCGGTGAGCGGGAGGCCGTGGAGGAGCTGGTGCGCCGGGAGATGGCCGGCGCGGTGTCGTTGCGCGCCCCTCTCGACGTGTCGGTGGGTGTCGGCGCCGACTGGGAGTCGGCGGCGCACTAGCCTCCGGCGGGTGGCCGTTGACCGGCCTTGCCGCCGCGCCCTGACCCGCCGGACGGGCTTCGTGGCCCGTCCGGCGCGGTGGGGGAGCCTCAAGGCCGGGCGACGGCGCGGTGAACGAGGGGTGGCGGATGTGGGGACGGTGCCCTGGTCCATGGTGAAAAGCCCTGCGAACAGGTGTCTGGAGCCCCTAAGTTGTCGTAGGGTCGCCTGAGCTGTCTTCCGAGGCCCCGGAGCGGGTTCCTGGTCGGCACGGGCGGCCACGTAGCGACCGAGTGGCGACTACGGGCTGCTACGGGCGGCTACGGATCAGCATCAGCGACAACGCGAACCGGTACGGCCGGGGACAGCCCGAGCAGGGTCGGCAAAGGGGAGGGATTCACGGACATGGCGCCGGTTATCGGCAAGCGGCTCCGCAAGGCGACGGTGACCACCGCGGTCGCGGCCGCCGCGGTGGCGGCCCTGGCCGCCTCGCAGGCCCCGGGTGTGGCGACGACGGACAAGGCGCAGGGCGAGCAGGCCGCCGACACCACGCCGCCGCCCGGCGGTGACTCCGCGACCGGTAACTCGCCCTACTACACGGACCTGCCGCCCCTGCACAGCCCGGTGCCGCCCGTCTCCAAGCCGGGTGGCAAGGGCGACCCGGAAGCCGGCCTCCCGGCCACCGTCCTGGACGCGTACAAGAAGGCCGAGGCGGCCGTGCGCACGGCCAAGCCGGGCTGCAACCTCCCCTGGCAGCTCCTCGCGGCCATCGGCAAGGTCGAGTCCGGCCAGGCCCGCGGCGGCCGCGTCGACGCCGACGGCACGACGTTCACGCCGATCCTCGGCCCGGTCCTCAACGGCAACGGCTTCGCGAAGATCACCGACACCGACGGCGGCGCGTTCGACGGCGACACCACGCACGACCGGGCCGTCGGCCCCATGCAGTTCATCCCCTCGACGTGGGCGACGTCGGGCCAGGACGGCAACGGCGACGGCAAGAAGGACCCGAACAACATCTACGACGCGGCCCTCGCCGCCGCGCACTACCTGTGCGGCAACGACCGCGACCTCGCCGTCACCGACGACCTGCACGCCGCGATCCTCAGCTACAACCGCTCCACGGAGTACCTGAACACGGTCCTGTCGTGGCTGGAGTTCTACCGCAAGGGCACCCACCAGATCCCCGACGGCACCGGCAAGCTGCCCGTCGACCGCAGCGACGAGCAGCCGCGGCGGCCCGGCCCGACCACGCCGCCCTCGACGCCCCCCGTGCTGTCGCCCGACCCCGCGCCGCTGGAGCGGCAGGGCCACTACACGCCGCCGCCCTCGGACGGCTCCGGCAAACCGGGCAACGGCGGCAACAACGGGGGCAACGGCAACGGCGGCAACAACGGCGGCGGCTCGCACAAGCCGGGCGACGATGACAAGCCGTCCAAGCCCCAGCCCAAGCCCGACCCGCAGGACCAGGTCGCCCGCCTGGAGAACGCGGGCCCGCCCGCGCTCACCGCGACCGCGGGCGAGGCCTTCGAGCGGCGCGCCGTGGTGCGCGCCGAGACCGGGTCGGGCCGCGGCGTGCCCAAGGCCAAGATCCGGTTCACGATCAGCGGCAAGACCGACACCCGCTTCGAGGGCGGCCGGCGCAGCGTCACCGTCACCACCACCGGCGACGGCGTCGCCACCTCGCCGAAGCTGACGGCGGGCGAGACCACCGGCACGTTCACCGTCCGCGCCCTGGTCGTCAGCCGCTCCCTGGACCAGCTGGAGGTCCCCGGCACGGTCACCGCCCGCAAGGCCGACAAGCTGACCCTCCTCAACGAGGAGCCGCCCGTCTGCGAGGCGGGCAAGGCGTTCGCCGACCGCGTCGCGGTCGCGGCGACGTACAAGAAGAAGCCGCTCGCCGGTGCCGCGGCCACCGCCACGCTGGTCAAGGCGGCGGACAATCCGGCCGTGAACGACAAGGGCCCCTACTTCAAGGACGCCGCCGGCAAGCCGGTGCGCGCCCTCAAGGGCCTCACGACGGACGCGCGCGGCACGCTGCTGCTGCCGAAGCTGTACGCGGGCGACGCGGCGGGCACGTACCTGCTGCGCGTCGTCACCGACGGCGGCGCCACGCTCGTCGTCGAGCTGAAGGTGACGGCCCCGGCCGCCGGTGAGCCCGGCCAGTCGCAGTCGCCGTCGGCCACCCCGTCCGGCTCCGCGTCCCCGTCCACCGGTTCCTCCCCGTCCGCCGGCTCGTCCCCGAGTGCCTGACGACGGCTCACCGGCCCGGTCTCACCCCGCCGCCCCCGCGCCCCCGAGGCGCGGGGGCGGCGCGCGTCCGGCCGCCTCCGGACCCGGGCGCCCCGCCCGACCTGTTCTCATCTCACCCGCGCGTTGCTACGGTGCCCCCGCCTGACGAACTGTCAGCTCCCCTCGGCCCGTCCGGCCCGAGCCCGCCCGGGAGGCCCGTATGCGCGCCCTCATCGCCGCCGCCACCGGCCTGGTCGCCGCCCTCGCCCTGGTCCTCACCGTCACCGCCGTCGGCGCCCCGTCCGGCACGACCTCGCCGAAGCCGCTGCTCACCACCGTCCCCGAGCACCCGTAGGGAGGGGCCGCGATGCGCCGCAAGGCCGGCCTGGTCCTGCTCGCCCTCGCCGTGTTCCTCGCGGCCCTGGCCCCGCTCCTGCGCTGGTACGCCTACCCGCGCCTGGTCAAGGTCCCGCCCGACCGGTACGAGACGATGGTCCTGGAGGCGGCACCCGCGACCCTCATCGACTACGGCACGATGAAGGCGAAGAAGGTCCCCAAGGTCACCGTCGTACAGACCCTCAAGGGCAACGTGGAGGCCTCCGAGAAGATCGAGGAGGACGACGGCTCCGACCGCGACGTCGTCGTCTGGGACGCGCTGTCGTACGTCCAGGGCCCCGACGGCAAGATGGTCTCCAAGGTCCCCGAGCGCTACATCTTCGACGCGCACACCCAGGAACCCGTGCACGCGCGCGGCGAGATGGTCGACGGCGACCCGGTCCGCCGCGAGGGCATCGAGTTCAAGTGGCCGTTCCGGACACAGAAGCGGGACTACGCGTACTTCGACGCGCAGGCCCGCGTCACCGCGCCCATCCACTACCAGGGCACCCGCACCTTCCGGGGCCTGGAGGTCTACTACTTCGAGCAGACCATCCCCTGGACCAAGGTGCCGCTGCCCCGGACGCTGCCCGTCGAGGGCCTCACGCGCGAGTCCGTCGCGAGGACCGGCACCACGCGCTGGTACACCACGGTCCGCAAGTTCTGGGTCGAGCCGGTCACCGGGGCGCCCGTGTACGGCGAGGAGATCCACAAGGAGGAGCTGCGCGGCGGCACCCTGCTCGGCGACCGCGACAAGGTCACCGCGTTCTCCGGGCACGTGAAGATGCGCGAGGACTACATCCGCCACACCGTCGACATGGTGACGTCCCAGCGCCTGCTCGTGCTGCTCATGACGTCGTACCTGCCCTGGGGCTTCCTCGGCCTTGCCGGGCTCCTGCTGGCCCTGGCCCTGTGGCTGGAGGCGCGCGGGCGCCGGCCCGGCCGCCCGGCGGCGGCGACGGGCGAGGAGGCCCGGCCGCAGCCGGCGGACGCCCGGCCCCCGGCCTGAGTCGGCAGGCCCGACCCCTCCGGGCCTGAGCCGCCCCGCCCGGCCCCGGGCCCGAGTCGGCCCGCCCGCACTCAGTCCCGTCCCGCGCGCTCCTGGCGGGCCTTGGTGTGCCGGGTCGCCACGGCGTGCGCCGGGTCCTCGGGCCACGGGTGCTTCGGATAGCGGCCGCGCAACTCCGCCCGCACCGAGCGGTAGCCGTCGCGCCAGAACGACGCCAGGTCGGAGGTGACGGCCGCGGGACGCCCGGCGGGCGACAGCAGGTGCACAAGGAGCGGCACCCCCGCCACCCGCGGTGTGTCGTCGAGCCCGAACATCTCCTGGAGCTTCACCGCGAGCACCGGCCGCTCCGGGTCCGCGTAGTCCACCCGGATCCGCGAGCCGCTCGGCACCTCCACGCGCTCCGGCGCCAGCTGGTCCAGGCGCGCCGCCTCGCCGCCCGCCCACGGGAGCAGCCGCGTCAGCGCCTGCCCGGCGTCGATCCGGGCCAGGTCCGCGCGGCGCCGGGCCCGGCCCAGCTCCGGCTCCAGCCACGCCTCGGGCGCGGCGAGCAGCGCCGCGTCGGACACGTCCGGCCACGGCTCGCCCAGGTGCAGCCGCAGGAACCGCAGCCGGTCGCGCAGGACACCGGCGTCCCCGCCCCAGCGCAGCAGCGCCAGGCCCTCCCGCCGCAACCCGTCCAGCAGCGCCTGCCGTACGAGGGCGGGGTCGGGGTCCGCGAGCGGCCGGACCGTGAGTTCCACCGCGCCGAGCCGCTCCACGCGCCGTGCGACCACGTCCCCGTCCGCCCAGGCGACCTCCTCGCCCTCCGCGTACAGGGACGCGGCGGCGGCCCGGGCGGCCTCCTCGTCGACGGCCGCGCCGAGCCGCACGCGCGCGTGCCCGGCCCCGGCGGGCCGGTCGGCCACCGCCACGGCCAGCCACGGCGCCCCGCCGAGCCGCGACCCCGCGCCCAGCTCGGCCCGGGTCCCGCCCGCCATCAGGTACGCCCCCTCACCGGTGCGCCGGGCGACCCGCTCGGGGAAGGCGAGCGCGGCCACGAGCCCGACGACGCCCTCGTCCCCGCGGACGGGCGCCCCGGCCGCGGCCGTGTCCGACCGGGCGGACCGGGACTTCTCCGCCGCCGCGTCGGGACCGGGCGCCAAGGAGACCTCCCGCGCCGAAGCCGCGGTTCCCACGGCGGCGGAGAGCCGCGACACCTCGGCACGCCATCGCGCGGCATACCCGTCACCCCCGCGGCGGGCGCCTCGCAGGGCCGCCGCCAGGTCGTCGCCGTACTCCCGCGGCGGCTCCTCGCTGAGCAGGGCGACGGCCTCGGCGGCCCGGCGGGCGCCGACCCGGGGCGCCGCGTCGAGCAGGGCCCGGGCGAGGCGCGGGTGGACGCCCACCCGGGACAGCCGCAGCCCCCGCTCGGTGGCCCGGCCGCTCGCCCCGTCGACCGCGCCGACGGCGGTCAGGACCTCCCGGGCGGCCGCCATGGCACCGCCGGGCGGCGGGTCGAGCAGCGCGAGCCCGGACGCGTCCGGGTCGCCCCAGCACGCCGTCTGCAGGGCGAACGCCGTCAGGTCCGCGACCTTGATCTCCGGGGCGGGGAACCGCGGCAGCCGCCCGTCCTCGGCCTGCGACCAGCAGCGGTACACGGTGCCCGGCGCCTCACGCCCGGCACGCCCCGCCCGCTGCCGCCCCGCCGCCTGCGATGCCCGTACCGTCGTCAGGGAGCTGAGGCCCCGCGCGTGGTCCACGCGCGGCTCCCGCGCCAGGCCCGCGTCGACGACGACCCGCACCCCGGGCACCGTCAGGGACGACTCGGCCACGGACGTCGCGAGCACCACGCGCCGCCGCCCGCCCCCGGCGAGCACCGCGTCCTGCGTCGCGGCCGGGGCGCGCCCGTGCACCTGGAGGACCTCCACGCCGTCCAGGTCGCCGAGCTGTCCGGCGACCCGGGCGATCTCGCCGACCCCCGGCAGGAAGCACAGCACGTCCCCGTCCCGCTCCCGCAGGGCCCGCCGCACCACCGACGCCACGTGCGCGAGCAGCGCCGGGTCCACGCGCAGGCCGTGCGGCGGCCGCACCGGGCGGGCCGGCGGCGCCCACACGACCTCCACGGGGTACGCGGTCCCCGCCGCCTCCACCACGGGCGCGCCGCCGAGGACCCGCGCCCAGCCCGCCGCGTCCGTCGTCGCCGACGCGGCGATCAGCCGCAGGTCGGGGCGGAGCGTCTCGCGTACGTCGACGAGGAAGGCCGCCACGGTGTCCGCGTCCAGGTGCCGCTCGTGGCACTCGTCGATGATCACGACGTCGACGCCGGGCAGCTCCTGGTCGCGCTGGAGCCGCTGCGCCAGCACGCCGGTCGTGACGACCTCCACGCGCGTGCGCGGCCCCACCACGCGCTCCCCGCGCACCGTGTGGCCGACGCTGTCGCCGGGCTGCTCGCCGAGCAGCCAGGCCATCCGCCGGGCGGCGGCCCGCGCGGCGATGCGCCGCGGCTCGGCGACGACGACCCGGCGCGCGGGACCCTCGCCGGTCAGCCCCGCGAGGGCCAGCGGCACGAGCGTCGTCTTGCCGGTGCCCGGCGGCGCGCACAGCACGGCGGCACCGGGCCCCTCCAAGGCGTCGCGCAGCGCGGGCAGCGCCTCGCGCACGGGCAGGTCCAGGGCGGCGTCACGGATCACCCACCCAGTGTCGTACGGGGCCGGGAGCGGCCCGCGCGCGGGCGCGGGGTCACCCTCGCGACCCGGGCCACCCGCGCGCGGGCGCGAGCCTCACTCCGGCCGAGCCACCCGCGCGCCCCGCGCGCGAGCCCCAGTACCCCAGTGCCTCAGTCGCGCTCGCAGACGAAGACCGCCGTGCCGGGGATCAGGTTCCCGCGCAGCGGGGACCAGCCGCCCCACTCCTGGGTGTTCCACGCGGGCCACTCCGGCTCCACCAGGTCCACCAGGCGGAACCCGCCCGCGACCACGTCCCGCACCCGGTCGCCGACCGTCCGGTGGTGCTCGACGTAGACCGCGCGGCCCTGCTCGTCCTGCTCCACGTACGGGGTGCGGTCGAAGTACGAGGCCGCCACCGACAGGCCCTCGGGGCCCGGCTCGTCCGGGAACGCCCAGCGGATCGGGTGCGTCACCGAGAACACGAACCGGCCGCCGGGCCGCAGCACCCGCCGCACCTCCTGAAGGACCCGCACCGGCTCCGCGATGAACGGCAGCGCCCCGTACGCGGAGCAGGCCAGGTCGAAGGAGCCGTCGGCGAAGGGCAGCGCGCCCGCGTCGGCGCACACCAGCGGGAAGTCGCCGCCGATGCGCAGCGCGTGCTGGAGCTGGCGGTGCGAGAGGTCGAGCGCCACCGGGCGGGCGCCCTGCCCGGCCAGCCAGCGCGCGCACTGGGCCGCGCCCGCGCCGATCTCCAGGACGGCCTTGTCCTTCAGCTCCTCCACCGGCCCGAGCAGCCCCGCCTCCGCCTCGTCGAGCCCCTCGGGGCCCCAGACGAAGCGGTCGTCACCGAGGAACGCGCCGTGCTCGGTCTGGTACTCGTCGGCGTTCCGGTCCCACCAGCCGCGGTTGGCGCGCACACTCTCGGTGACGTCGGCGGCGCGGCGCGTGGCATCGGGCTCGGGTGCGGCGGGCTCTTGGATGATCTGCTCCCTGGTCGGTACGCTGCGGGCGCTGTCGTCCGGGCGCGGCGCGGCAGGGCGCGCTGCGGCCCGTGTGGCCTCTTGTAACTGGTTTTGTGCCGGGAATGCGGCGATCCGCCCCGGGTGTGCGCCTTCGCGCATTGACCCTGTCCGGCAGCCCCCGTATGCTACAAGTTGCGCTGCGGGCCTGCGTTCCTCAGACATAGCAGGTTGCGCTCGCGTCTGTTGTATGTCCCCTCGGTTGTCGAGGTGCCTTCCGTTTCCTTTGGGAACCCGGGAAGTAGGGCGCCTCCTAGGCTGTCCGGCTTCTGCAGAGCGAAACGGGCTCCGGCGTAAGCAGTACCTACGACTTCAATGTCCGTACCGGAGCCCTTTCCCACATGACGAGCAGCACCGAGACCACCGCCACCACCCCGCAGGTTGCGGTCAACGACATCGGTAACGAGGAAGCCTTCCTCGCCGCGATCGACGAGACGATCAAGTACTTCAACGACGGCGACATCGTCGACGGCGTCATCGTGAAGGTCGACCGGGACGAGGTCCTGCTCGACATCGGTTACAAGACCGAAGGCGTCATCCCGAGCCGCGAGCTCTCCATCAAGCACGACGTCGACCCGAACGAGGTCGTCGCCGTCGGTGACGAGATCGAGGCCCTTGTTCTCCAGAAGGAGGACAAGGAAGGCCGCCTGATCCTCTCGAAGAAGCGCGCCCAGTACGAGCGTGCCTGGGGCACCATCGAGAAGATCAAGGAAGAGGACGGGATCGTCACCGGTACCGTCATCGAGGTCGTCAAGGGTGGTCTCATCCTCGACATCGGCCTCCGCGGCTTCCTCCCGGCCTCCCTGGTCGAGATGCGCCGTGTCCGCGACCTGCAGCCCTACGTGGGCAAGGAGCTCGAGGCCAAGATCATCGAGCTGGACAAGAACCGCAACAACGTGGTCCTGTCCCGCCGTGCCTGGCTGGAGCAGACGCAGAGCGAGGTCCGCCAGACCTTCCTCACCACCCTCCAGAAGGGCCAGGTGCGCTCCGGCGTCGTCTCCTCCATCGTCAACTTCGGTGCCTTCGTGGACCTGGGTGGCGTCGACGGTCTCGTCCACGTCTCCGAGCTGTCCTGGAAGCACATCGACCACCCGTCCGAGGTTGTCGAGGTCGGCCAGGAGGTCACCGTCGAGGTCCTCGACGTCGACATGGACCGCGAGCGCGTCTCCCTGTCGCTGAAGGCGACCCAGGAAGACCCGTGGCAGCAGTTCGCCCGCACCCACCAGATCGGCCAGGTCGTGCCCGGCAAGGTCACGAAGCTGGTTCCGTTCGGTGCGTTCGTCCGCGTGGACGAGGGCATCGAGGGTCTGGTCCACATCTCCGAGCTGGCCGAGCGCCACGTGGAGATCCCGGAGCAGGTCGTCCAGGTCAACGACGAGATCTTCGTCAAGGTCATCGACATCGACCTCGAGCGCCGTCGCATCAGCCTCTCGCTGAAGCAGGCCAACGAGTCCTTCGGTACCGACCCGGCCTCGGTCGAGTTCGACCCGACCCTGTACGGCATGGCCGCGTCCTACGACGACCAGGGCAACTACATCTACCCCGAGGGCTTCGACCCGGAGACCAACGACTGGCTGGAGGGCTACGAGGCCCAGCGCGAGGCCTGGGAGACCCAGTACGCCGAGGCCCAGCAGCGCTTCGAGCAGCACCAGGCGCAGGTCATCAAGTCCCGCGAGGCCGACGCCCAGGCGGCGGCCGAGGGCGGCGACGCCGCGGCTGCGGCCCCGGCCGCTTCCGGTGGCGGCGGCGGTTCGTACTCCTCCGAGGGTCCGGACAACTCCGGCGCGCTGGCTTCGGACGAGGCGCTGGCCGCGCTTCGCGAGAAGCTCGCCGGCGGCCAGAGCTGAGGCTCGCCTCTAGGCGTTAGCAGGTGACTGTGGGCCCGCACTCCTCGGAGTGCGGGCCCACAGGCGTTTTCCCGGGGGCCGCGTCTGCTCTTCGTCCGCGGGTTCCCTTCGGGCCGCGCAGTTCCCCGCGCCCCTTAGGGGCGCTTCCTCGGGCTACGGCGTGACGGGGATGTTCGTCAGGCCCTTGCCGCCCTTGACCGTGTTGCTCGCGTGGACCGTCGTGCGGCAGGTGTCGCTCTGGTTGGTCACGTTGATCGCCAGCTGCCGGGAGCCCGTCGCGCCCGTGAGGTCCGACCTGTTGCCGCGGAAGACCGTGCCGCAGCCCCAGCCGGGCTGCTGGGTGTGGGTCTCGTAGCCGTTGTTCGTGGTGTTCCTGCCGGTGTTGTCCTCGATGACGTAGCCGTTGCCCTTCACGTCGACCCACGAGTCGTCGTAGTTGTTGCCCGTCAGGCCCCGGCCGTCGAAGGTGTTGCCCGCGACGCGGCCGTTCCTGGTGCCCTCCTTGAGGTCGACGGCCTCGCCGCCGACGTCCGGACCGATGACGTTGTCCAGGATCCGCACGTTGTCGCTCCGGTCGGAGAGGGTGTTCGCGGAGCCGACGTACACGCCCTCGCCCATGCCGCGGTTGTCGTTCCCGGTGTCGTGGATCCGGGAGTTCCTGAGCACGCCGTCGCTGCTCGACCTGCGGAAGTGCACCCCCTCCATGGCGAGGCCGTGGACCGTGACGCCGTCCACGACGACGCCCCGCGCCGCGTCGATCATGATGCCCTTCTGGCCGCCGGTCACGGTGACGCCCTTGACCGTCCAGTACGAGGCGCCGTCGAGGTGCAGGCCGTAGCCGCCGCCCGCCTTGAGGACCGCCTTGGAGGAGCCGGTCAGGGTGATGCGGGACCCGGCGCTCGCGGCGACGGTGGACTTGAAGTTCCCGTTGTACGTGCCGTCGGCGAGGCGGATCGTGTCGCCGGGCGAGGCGGACGCGAGGGCCGCCTTGAGCTGGGCGGCCGTGGAGACCTCGATGGTGCCGGCGGGCGCCCCGGCCCACGCGTGCGGGCCGAGGGCGAGCGAGCCCGCGGCGACGGTGGCGGCCAGGACGGGGGCGAGCAGGGAGCGGCTGCGCATGGGGGGTGCCTTCCCGTGGGTCGATCGGGTTCGCGTTCTGGGTTGTAGCGCTGTTCTTGTACGTGAATATCGGACAGCGAGCTGAATGCTGTCGCCTCGTGACGGTAGGGCTGGGGCATATCCGCGTCAAGGTCTGTACCAGAACCCGGGGCGTGCGGGCGCGCGTTGGCCGGGCGCGGGCGCGAACTCGCCGAGTGCGACGGGCAGTTCATGGATGGGAACGTCCGGGGAGTTCCGGTTCGTCAACAGGGCCTCCTGGTCAGGCTCCGGTGCGTGCGTGCGCTGTGTCAGCGGCATATCAACCGACCCTGTGAATCTGGCCCGCGGGGAATGCCCGCCTCGCGGGGCGCGTTCTGCTCTATGAACACGAGGAGGAGCGGTCACTGTGCTTGATCCGCAGGGTTTGTACGCGTGGGAGCCCAAGGGGCTCGCGGTCGTCGACATGGCGCTCGCCCAGGAGTCGGCCGGTCTTGTCATGCTCTACCACTTCGACGGATACATCGACGCCGGTGAGACCGGCGACCAGGTCGTCGAGCGGCTCGTGGACAGCCTGCCCGGGCAGGTCGTGGCCCGCTTCGACCACGACCGGCTCGTGGACTACCGTGCCCGCCGCCCGCTGCTGACCTTCCGCCGCGACCGCTGGAGCGCCTACGAGGAGCCCACGCTGGACGTGCGGCTGCTCCAGGACGCCACTGGCGCGCCCTTCCTGCTGCTCTCCGGGCCCGAGCCGGACATCGAGTGGGAGCGCTTCGCCGCCGCCGTCAAGGAGATCGTCGAGCGGCTCGGCGTCCGGCTCTCGGTGAACTTCCACGGCATCCCGATGGGCATCCCGCACACCCGCCCGGTCGGCCTGACCCCGCACGGCAACCGCACGGACCTGGTGCCGGGCCACGCCAGCCCCTTCGACGAGGCGCAGGTCCCCGGCAGTGCCGAGGCCCTCGTCGAGTACCGCCTGGCGCAGGCCGGCCACGACGTCCTCGGCGTCGCCGCCCACGTGCCGCACTACGTGGCCCGGTCCTCCTACCCGGACGCCGCCCTCACCGTCCTGGAGGCGATCACCGCCGCCACCGGCCTGGTCCTGCCCGGGGTCGCGCACGCCCTGCGCACGGAGGCCCACCGCACGCAGACCGAGATCGACCGGCAGATCCAGGAGGGCGACGAGGAGCTGGTCTCGCTCGTCCAGGGCCTTGAGCACCAGTACGACGCGGCGGCGGGCGCCCAGGCGCGGGGGAACATGCTCGCCGAACCCGCGGACATCCCGTCGGCGGACGAGATCGGCCGCGAGTTCGAGCGCTTCCTCGCGGAGCGGGAAGGCGACGGCTGAGCACGGCCCCGCGCCCAGGCCCTAAGCTGCCCGTCATGCTGAAGGTGGGTTTGACCGGCGGTATCGGCGCCGGAAAGAGCGAGGTGTCCCGGCTGCTCGTCGCGTCCGGGGCCGTCCTGATCGACGCCGACCGCATCGCGCGCGAGGTGGTGGCGCCCGGCACGGACGGGCTCGCCCGGGTCGTCGAGGCCTTCGGCGAGGACGTCCTCGCCGCCGACGGCTCCCTGGACCGGCCGAAGCTCGGCTCGATCGTCTTCGCCGACCCCGCGAAGCTCGCCACGCTCAACGGCATCGTCCACCCCTTGGTCGGCGCGCGCTCCGCCGATCTCGAGCGCGCCGCCGCCCCCGACGCGGTGGTCGTGCACGACGTGCCGCTGCTCACCGAGAACGGCCTCGCGCCGCTGTACGACCTCGTGATCGTCGTCGACGCGAGCCCCGAGACCCAGCTCGACCGCCTGACGCGGCTGCGCGGCATGACCGAGGACGACGCCCGCGCCCGCATGGCCGCGCAGGCGACACGCGAGAAGCGCCTCGCCGTCGCCGACATCGTCATCGACAACGACGGGCCCCTCGACGACCTCGCCCCGCGCGTGGCGGCCGTCTGGCAGGAGCTGCGGAAGCGGGCGTCCGCCTAGGCGCACCGGGAGGGGGGAGGCTCGTGGTCGTCCTGGCGTCGTTCACCGCGCTGGGCGGGCTCGTGGCGCTGCTCGCGGGCGCGTACGGACTGTGGCGGACCCGGCGCATCACCGAGGCCGGAGCGCTGGCGGAGGCGCTCGTCAAAGCCGTACGGCAGGGCGCGGACCGGCCCACGCTGCAGTTCGAGACGGCGGACGGCCGGGTCGTGGAGGTCGGCTCCCCGGTCCCGGAGACCCGGCGGCGGCCGCTGCGGGCCGGGCAGCGGGTGTCGATCGCGTACGACGCCGACGACCCGCGCGACGTGGTGGTGCTCGGCAGGGAACGCCGCGGCCTCGACCGCGCCTTCGTCGCCGCGGGCGCGGGCCTGGTGGTCCTCGGCCTCGCCCTCGCGCTCACGGCGTAGCGCTCACGGCTTAGCGCGCGCGATGGAGCGCGGACGGTGCGGCAGGAGCGCGGCCCCGGCGGCCCGAGCGCATGACACGGCACGCGGCGCATGCCCGTGCGGGCCCCGGAATAAGCGTGCCCGTCCGAGGCGTTGCACCGGGGAGGCAAGGGAAGGAGTCCGGCGTGCCCGAACGCAGTCCGGAGAGCCATGTCATCGACTTCCGCGCGGCGGAGCAGCTCCTCGCCGCCCGCGATCCCCGAGGTGCGGTGAAGCTGCTCGACGAGGTCATCGCCGCCCACCCGGAGAACACGGCGGCGCGCCTGCTGCGCGCCCGCGCGTTCTTCGCCGCCGCCCAACTGCGCGCCGCCGAGCTGGAGTTCAGCATCGTCCTGGAGCGCGAGCCGGACAACGCGTACGCGCACTTCGCACTGGCCCGCACCTATGAGCGCGCCTCGCGGCCCGACCGGGCCCGCCGCCACTTCCGGCTCGCGGCGGCGCTCGACCCGCAGCCCGAGTACCTGGCGGCGGCGCGGTTCGAGGAGGCGGGCGGCACCGACGGCGGCGCGTGAGGGCCCCGCCGCCCCGCACTCCAGCCACCCCCGCCTCCCCGCACGCCGCCCCCCGCTCGGGACCCCGGCGGGCCCCCGCTCAGGACTCCGGCGGCTCGTACGGCGGCACGTCGCGGCCCGGCTGGTAGTGCGGCCCCTGCCGGATGTGGCGCAGCACCAGGAGCAGGTCGACGGTGACCACGAGCCACAGCGCGCCGCACGCCGCCGCCCAGCCGGGGCGCCCGGCGAGCGCGAAGGCCACCGTGCCCGCAATCGTCCAGACCAAGCCCCATACGCTGAACCAGAAGCGCATGCGCAGGGGGCTGCGTGCCGTGACCGGTTCACTGCCTGTGCGCATCGGACGTCACCTCTCCTTCCAGGGTCCCCCCGGCGCGGGCGGAGCGGAAGGGGCGATTCGAGGGAAGGGCGGGACCGTGCTGGACGTGCTGCGGGCCGCGGCGGAGAGTGACCAGGGGCTCGCCGCGTGGCTGAAGGAGCTTCAGGAGGTGGGGGAGCCGCGGACCGAGCTGGTCCTGCCGGACCCCGACGACCTGCCCGAGGTCCTGCTCGACCTGGCCGTGCCCCACGAGGACGTCAACGCGCTGGTGGCCCTGCGCGCGCACGTCCTGGGCCACGACGACACCCGCTGGCTGCTCGAACGCTGCGCCGACGCGCTCCTGCGGAACCTGGGCGAGCCCGGCGGGCAGCCGCGGACGCCGGTCCTGCCGGAGGAGCTCGGCGAGCTCGGCACCTGCTTCTACGTGTTCGTGTTCCTCGCCGCGCTGCCGCACGTGCGCGCCTACCACCGCCGCCGCGGCATACCCGACGACGTCGCCCGCCGCACCCTCGCCGACCTCGGGCGGCACATGGCCGTCCACCGCAGGAGCCACGGCGGCCGGGGCGTACCGGTGCCCGACTGGAACGCGCTGCACTTCCGGGGCGAGCTCTACCAGCTCGGGCGGCTCCAGTTCCAGCGGGCGCGGCTCGGCCCGCGCATGGCGGAGGCCGTCGCCCGGGCCGGCCTCGCGCTCGGCCCCGAGGACCGCTGCCTGAGCGTGCACATACCCGACTTCCGCGGCCCGCTCTCGCCCGCGGCGTGCGACCGGTCGGTGGCCCTCGCCCGGGAGTTCTTCCGACGCCACTTCCCCGACGAGCGCTACGAGGTCGCGGTGTGCCACTCGTGGCTCCTCGATCCCCAGTTGCGGCGCTACCTGCCCGCCGACGCGAACATCGTGCGCTTCCAGGACCGCTTCCGGCTCGCCCCCCAGGGCGCCGACGAGGAGCCTGACGACACCGTCCCCGTCGGCTTCGTCTTCGGCGACCGCGACCTGCCGGTGGACCGGCTGCCCCGGCGCACCCGTGTGGAGCGCGCCGTCGGGGACCATCTGCGCGCGGGCGGCCACTGGTACGGCGGCCACGGCTGGTTCGCGCTGTAGGGCGCGCGTGCCGCGGGCCGAGGCCGCCGCCCTCAGCCGCCGGTGGGGCCGCCCTCACGCGCCGGTGGGAGCCGCCCTCACCCGCCGGTGGGGCCGTCCTTCCGGCCGAGCGCGCCCCGCAGCCGCTCCAGCTCGCGACGGTCCCGCTTCGTCGGACGGCCGGCGCCCCGGTCGCGGACGCCCGCGGGGGCCACGGCCTCGCGCGGGGGCGGCGGCGGGCTGTTGTCGACGTAGCACTCCACGGCGACGGGCGCCCCCACGCGCTTGCGGATCAGCCGCTTGACGACCACGACCCGCTCGCGGCCCTGGGCCTGGCGCAGCCGGACCTCGTCGCCGGGCTTCACGCCGTGGGCGGGCTTGACCCGCTCGCCGTTCACCCTGACGTGGCCGCCCTTGCAGGCCGCCGCGCCCATCGACCGGCTCTTGACCAGGCGTACCGACCAGATCCAACTGTCGACGCGCACGGTGCCGCCCGCCGCGTCGCCTCCCGCAGTCTCCGAAGCCATGCGTCGACCTTAATGCGACATCGGTGCGGGTGCCCGGGACGACCGGCGAGCCGTCCGTCATCCGCGCGCCACTGCACCCGATAATGCGGGCTTATCGTGGCAAAGCGCGCGCCCCAGCCGGTGCGGAGGATGCGGAGGTGCTGCCCATGACGCCCCAAGAGCCCGCCACCACGGCCGACGGCCCGGCGGACGGCTCCCGCGAGGGCCGGGCATGAGCGTCCCGCCGCCCCCACCCGGCGGCGAAGAGCCCGCGCCGCGGGCGAAGTTCACCTTCCCCAGCGCCCTGACCGTGCTGGTCGTCGTCACCCTGGCGGTGTGGCTGCTCGCCTTCCTCGTCCCCTCCGGAGCCTACGACCGCGACGACAAGGGCGCGCCCGTCCAGGGCAGTTACCACCGCGTCCCCGGCGACCAGTCCCTCACCGACCGCCTCGACGACCTGTTCCTGGCGCCCGTCAACGGCCTGTACGGCGTGCGCGACCCGGAGTCCGGCCGGGTCGGGCCCGACCTCACCGGTGAGCTGTACGGCAGCGCGGGCGTGTTCCTCTTCGTCCTCGCCATCGGCGCGTTCATCACCGTCGTCTTCGCCACCGGCGCCCTCGACCGCGGCATCGGCCGCCTCGCCCACCGGCTGCGCGAGCGCGGCGCGCTGCTCATCGCGGGCGTCATGGTCGTCTTCTCCGTCCTCGGGACGGTGGAGGGCTTCGCCGAGGAGACGCTCGGGTTCTACGGCCTGGTCGTGCCGCTGATGCTGGCCCTCGGCTACGACCGCATGACCGCCGTCGGCGTGATCATCCCAGGCGCGGGCATCGGCGTGCTCTGCTCGACCGTCAACCCGTTCGCGACGGGCGTGGCCTCCTCGGCGGCCGACGTCCCGCTCGGCGACGGCATCGTGCTGCGCGGGGTGATGTGGCTGGTCCTGACGGGGGTGACGGTCGCGTACGTCCTCCGGTACGCGCGGCGCGTGCGGAAGGACCCGGGGCGTTCGCTCAGCGGCTTCCTGCCCGGCGACCGCGAGCGGGCCGGCGCCGGGCGGGCGGACGCGGAGGTGCCCCCGCTGACCCGGCTGCACCGGACCGTCCTCGTGGTCGTCGCCCTCGTCTTCGCCTTCATGATCTTCGCGGTGGTGCCCTGGGCCGGCGCGTTGACCGGGGACGCGGACGCCGCGCCGTACGCCTTCGAACTGGGCTGGTCCTTCCCGCGGTTGGCGGCCCTGTTCCTGTGCGCGGCGGTGCTCGTGGGCCTGGTCGCCCGGATGGGGGAGCAGGAGCTCAGCGCCACGGTCGTCCGCGGCGCGGCCGACTTCGTCACGCCCGCCCTGGTGATCGTGCTTGCGCGCGGGGTCACGGCCATCATGAACAACGCGCGGGTCACGGACACCGTGCTGCACTCGATCGAGGGCGTGGTCGAGGACACCTCGTCCGCGGTGTTCGCGGTCGCCGTGTTCCTGGTCAACCTGCCGCTGGCCTTCCTCATCCCGTCCACGTCCGGGCACGCCACGCTCGCCATGCCGATCCTCGCGCCGCTCGCGGACTTCGCCGGGGTGCCGCGGTCGGTCGTCGTCACCGCCTGGACCGCGGCCAGCGGGTGGATGAACCTGTGGGTGCCGACCACCGCCGTGACGATCGGCGGGGTGGCGCTTGCCAAGGTCGGCTACGACGCCTACCTGCGGTTCCTGTGGCCGCTGCTGGTGCTGCTCGCCGTGCTCGTCTGCGGGTTCGTGGCGCTGGGGGCGGTGGTGACGTGACGGGCCGCCGCTTCCCGGACCCACCGCCCGCCCCGGGCGCGGCGCGCCGCGCCCCCTTCCCCGTCCTTCGCGCCCGGCCGCAGCCGCCGGCCGGGCCCCGACCCTCCCCGGGAGTCCGGATGCCGTTCCTGCCCGTCGCCCGCCGCCTCGTCGTCGCCGTCCTCGCCCTGGCCGCCCTCGCCGCCGCCCCGGCCCCGGCCCCCGCCCGGGACGAGGCCGACGACGACGTCTCCTTCTGGGTGAACCCGGACACCGGCGCCGCCCGGCAGACCGCCGCGTGGAGCCGCCAGGGGCGGTTCGCCGACGCCTGGACGGTGGCCCGCATCTCCGTACAGCCCCAGGCCGAGTGGTTCAGCGTGGACGACCCCGGGCCCCGGGTGCGGTCCATCGTCGAACGGGCGGCCGAGGCGGAGCGCACCCCCGTGCTCGTCGCGTACTTCGTCCCGGACCGCGACTGCGGCGCGTACTCGGCCGGGGGCGCGCGCGACGGCGACCACTACCGGCGGTGGATCGACGACTTCGCGGACGGGCTCGGCCCGCACGGCGCGTTCGTGGTCGTCGAGCCGGACGCCGTCGCGCACGCGGTGGCCGAGGACTGCGAGGGCGCCGACGACGAGGAGCGGTACGAACTCCTCGCGTACGCGGTGGACCGGCTCAAGCGGCAGGCGGGCACCCGGGTGTACCTCGACGCCGGCAACGCCGGGTGGATCCCGCAGGTGCGCCGGCTGGTCACGCCGCTGCGGCTGGCGGGCGTCGAGCGCGCCGACGGCTTCGCCCTGAACGTGTCCAACTTCCACACCGACGAGGTGAGCGCCGCGTACGGGCACGAGCTCGCCCGGGCCCTCGGCGGCGAGCCGCACTTCGTCATCGACTCCAGCCGCAACGGCAACGGCCCGTACAAGGGAGACGAGCCGTGGTGCAACCCGCCCGGCCGCGCCCTCGGCAGGGCGCCCACGACCCGCACCGGCGACCCCGCCGTCGACGCCTACCTGTGGGTCAAGCGCCCCGGCGAGTCCGACGGCACCTGCCGGGGCGGGCCCGAGGCGGGCCGGTGGTGGCCCCGGTACGCCCTGGAGCTGGCCCGCAACTCCCTGGGCTGACGTCACGCGCCGGGCCGTTCCGGGACGACGGCCGTGGCGGTGATCTCCACGAGCTGCCCGGGGTAGCCGAGGACCGTCACGCCGAGCAGCGTGGACGTGTGCGGCTCGGTCGCGAGCAGCCCCGAGGCGCGGACGACCGTCCAGGCCTCGCTGAGGACGCCCGGCTCGTCCCCGACGACGTACACCGTGCTCGCCACCACCTGGGACAGGTCGCTGCCGACGGCGCGCAGGGCCTCGTCGAGGTTGGCGACGACCTGCCGGGTCTGCGCCGCGACGTCGCCCGCGCCGACGAGCGCGCCGTCGGCGTCCAGCGGCACGGAACCGGCCATGAAGGCGAGCCGGGTCCCGGCCTCGACGACGGCGGCGTGGGCGTAGCCCGGGGGCGGGAAGAGGGTCGGGACGACGGTGCGGTGGGTGGTCATGGCCGCATCCTCCGGGTCCGCGCCCGCGCCCGCATCCGAATTTCCCGCGGCCCCCGGCGCGTGCCGCGTCCGAAGCTCGCGCGGCCCGGCGCGTGCCGCATCCGCGTTCCGCGCGGGCCCCGGCGCGGCGCCGCATCCGAGTGCCGCGCGCCCCGGCGCGGCGCCGGGCTCAGCGCACCGCCGCCGGGGAACTCCCGCCCGGCACCAGCAGTTCCGGGCGGCCCGAGCCGTCGGCGGGCACCGTCCAGATGTCCGACTTCCGTCCGTCGCGGCCCGGCAGGGCGTACGCCAGGGTGCCGTCGTCGCGCCACGCCGCCTGGTCGTCGACGGAGCGGTCCTCGGCGAGCGGGCGCTCGCGCAGGGTGCGCAGGTCCAGGACGTACAACCGCCAGGGGTCCTTCGTACCGCCCCGGACCCGCTTCTTGAAGGCGAGGCGCGTGCCGTCGGGGGACAGGGACGGGCACTCGGCGTTCTCCCGGAGGGTTTCGGCGGTCCACTTCCGCAGGTCGCCGCGGACGAGGTACGTCTTCCCGCGCGTCGAGACGGTGGCGTAGAAGCGGTTGTCGTCGCGGGCGAAGGTGACGCCCCAGTAGTTGACGTCGGGGGAGTGGTGGCGGCGGCCGCCGAGGGTGAGCGGGATCTCCTCCATGTTCTTGATCAGGTAGCCGGTGCGGGTGTCCAGGATGGAGGTGCGGGTGGAGAAGGACGCGCCGCCGCCCGCGTAGGAGTCGCCGGTGGTGAACATCGTCCACGACAGCATCCGGCCGGACGCCGACACGCGGGCCCGGTTCGGGATGCCCGGCAGCGCGATCCGCCGCTTCTCCCGCAGCCTGCCGTCCAGGACGACGGCGTACGCCTTGGGCGGGATGCCGGGGCGGCGCAGCAGGCACAGGCCGGTGCCGCCGGACGCGTGGAAGCGCTCGCAGGAGGGGCCGCCGGTGGTGCGCCGCCCCGCGCCGGTGAGGGGCAGCCGGGCGACGCGGCCCGCGCCCGCCTCGGTGGACCGGAAGTACAGGTGTCCCCGGTCGAGGGCGAACGCGGAGGTGGCGGCGGCGGGCTGGGCGTCGTGGGCGGCGCGCACGGTGTACGCGACGGCCACGGTGGCGAGGACGGCGGCGGCCACGGAGACGGCGAGGACGCGCAGCCGGGTGGACAGGTGCGGGAGGGCGTTCATACGGTCAGGCGGTCCTTTCCGAGGCGCCGGCGGGGGAGGCGGAGGAACCGGAACGGGAGCCGGACGGGGAGCCGGACCCGGACCCGGAGCCGGACCGGGGCAGCAGGGCCGCCGCGCCCGCGATGGCCGCCGCGAGCGCGAGGGCCGCGCAGGCCAGCGCGGTGCCGACGCCCCACAGCGTCCAGGCGGCACCGAACCCGGCGGCGGCGACGAGCCGGCTGAGCGCCTGGCCGGTCTGCACCACGGCCATGCCGCTGGCCCGCCGGTCCTGCGGCACGTACGGGGCGACGAGCGCCATCAGGACGCCGTCGGTGGCGGCGTAGAACACGCCGAGGGCGAGCAGCACCCCGACGAGCAGCGTCCGGCCGCCGGTCGGCAGGAGCAGCAGCGCGTACGCGGCGAGCAGCGCGGCGTGCCCCGCGAGGAACGGCCCGCGCCGCCCGAACCGGTCGGCGAGCCTCCCTACGGGGACGGCGAGCAGCAGGTACACGGCGGCGGTGCCGAGCGGAAGCAGCGGGAACCAGCTCTCCGCGAAGTCGAGCCGCCGCTGGAGCAGCAGGTACAGGAAGGCGTCGCCGACGGTGGCGGCGCCGAGCAGCGCGGCGGCGCCGCACACCCGCCGGAAGGCGGGGTGGCGGAGCAGGGCGAGGGCGGAGCGGGCCCCTTCGGCCGCGCGCGCCGTCCGGCCGGTGCGCCCGGCCCGGGGGGAGCGCTCGGCCGGAGGCGTGCCCCCGGGGACGAACGCGACGAGCAGCAGCACCCCGAAAAGACCGAAGCAGAAGCTGACGACGAACACGGCGTCGTACGCGTCCGCCGTCGCCCACAGCAGCGCGAACGCCGCGAGCGGGCCGAGCAGCGCGCCTGTCGTGTCCATCGCCCGGTGCACGCCGAAGGCGCGGCCCAGCGCGTCGGGCGGGCAGTGCAGGGAGATCAGCGCGTCGCGCGGCGCGGTGCGGACGCCCTTGCCGAGCCGGTCGGCGGCCAGGGCCGCGCCGATCCCGGCGGTGGCCCCGCCCGCGAGCAGCAGCCCGAGCCGGGAGAGCGCGGACAGCAGGTAGCCGGAGCCGGCGACGGCCTTGTGCCCGCCGCGCCGGTCGGCGACGTACCCGCCGAGCAGCCGGACGACGGCCGTGACCCCGTTGTACAGCCCGTCCAGGAAGCCGAACTGGAGCGGGGAGAGCCCTAGTCCGAGGACGAAGTAGAGCGGGAGCACGGCGGTGACCATCTCCGAGGAGATGTCCGTGACGAGGCTGACCGCGCCGAGCGCGAGGACGGGGCCGGTGACGCGGCCGCGCGTGCGGCGGCTGCCCGCGGCGGTGGCGACCGCGTCCGTACTGGCCAGATACATGGGCGGGAACCGGGCCCGGCGTCAGCGGCAGGAGTACGCGGGGCTGGTGTCCTTCGTGGACCCGTCGGTGCCGACGAGCTTCCACGAGAACCCGTCGTCCTTGAAGTCGAACCGCACCACGCCGTAGGTGTTGGTGATCCGCTTCTGGCTGTGGGGCTGCACTTCCTCGATCTTGTACGGGTTGGCGCCGCCGGTCCCGGCGACGACCTCGACGATGCCCTTGCCCGCGTCGGCGTTGCCGTTCTCGTCCTGCGGCGCGAACCGCTCGTAGTGGTGGTCGTGCCCGCCGAGCACGAGCTCGGTCCGCGCGCCGCGCAGCAGCTTCCACACGGGCTTGCCGACGGGGTTGTTGCCGTGCTCGCCGGAGGAGTACAGCGGGTGGTGGAAGTACGCGGCCACGCACTTCTTGTCGTTGGCGGCGAGGTCCCGCTTGAGCCAGTCGATCTGGGCGCGGTCGTCGAAGCTGTTGGAGTCGAGGGCGATGAAGTGCCAGCTGCCCTTGTCGAAGCTGTAGTAGCTCTTGCCGTCGGGGTAGGCGACGGATCCGAAGTAGCTCTTGTACCCCTTGAGCGGGCCCGCCGGGTCGTACGTCTCGTGGTTCCCCGGCACCGGCCGCGTCTTGTCCTTGAAGGCGCCCCACGTGGTCGCGTAGTACTTCTGGAAGTCCTTGAGGCGGGCGTCGTCGTACTGGTTGTCGCCCATGGTCATCACGAAGTCCGGGTCGAGCCGCTGCACGAGCGCGGCGGTCTTCGGGTGCGCGCACCCGCTGTCGCTCTTGGTGCACTGCTCGGCGATGTCGCCGACCGCGACGGCGGAGAACGCCGCGGCCGCCCGGCTGGGACTGGCACCGGCCTCCCCGGCGGGGGACCAGAGCAGCAGGCCCGCGGTGGCGGCGAGCGCGGTGGCGGCGGCCACGGGCACCAGCCGGCGGGCGCGTCGCGCACGGCGGTCGGCGGCGGGGCCGGTGCCGGGGCCGGTGCCGGTGGTGGCGGTGCCGGGCTCGCTCGCGGCGTTCGGGTTCGTGGCATCGGGTGTCTGCGGCATGTCCGTCTCCTGGCGGGTGGGGGGTGCGGGAGGGGGCGTGCGGAAGCGGCGCGCGCGGCTGGGCCCCGGGTGGTGCGCCGGTCGTGCGCGGGGCCGTGACAGGAATGGTGGCCACTGGTCATGAGCAGGTCAATGGACGTGACCGAGAATTGTTAGGAAAGTTTCCTACCGGATGGAGGCGGCGCGCAACACCAACTACGGGACGCGCGGCTACCGTTGACGTGAGGCGGCCGCCGACCGCCGCCGCTCCCTGACGAAGGAGACCCCGTGGACGCAGAGTTGGCCGCCCTCGCGGCGGCCGGTGCTACGGCGCTCGTGCAGGCGATGGTGGGGGACGGGTGGGCCGCCGCGCGCGGGCGCGTCGCGGCCCTCCTCGGGCGGCGGGACGGTGCCGACGAGGACGCGGTGGTGCGCGAACTCGACCTGGCGCGGGCCGAGTTCACCGCGGCCCAGGACACCGGGGACGGTGCGGCAGCGGACGACGTACGGGCCGAGTGGCGCGCCCGTATGCGGCGGGCGCTGCGCGCGGACCCGGAGGCGGCGGCGGAGCTGCGGGCGCTCCTCGAGGAGCTGGGGTACGGGGACGACGGCCGGGGCGGGGGCGCCCGCAACACCGTCAGCGGCGGGGTGCAGTACGGCGGTGTCGTCCAGGCGCA
Source organism: Streptomyces sp. CC224B (assembly GCF_030010595.1). NCBI lineage: Bacteria > Bacillati > Actinomycetota > Actinomycetes > Kitasatosporales > Streptomycetaceae > Streptomyces > Streptomyces sp. CC224B. The sequence continues at coordinate 53,960 of NZ_JASCXL010000062.1, forward strand.
CACCGTGGGGGACGTGCACCTGGGGTAGCGCCCTGGCCGGGCCCGGCCAGGGCGCGCGGCCTCAGAAGTCCACCCGGGCCCGGTCGTCCAGCCGGCCCACGGACTCCTGGGCGAACTTCTTCTCGTAGTCGGAGCGGATCTCCTCGATGAGCCTGCCGCGCCGCTGGGCCTCGGCCGCGGGGTACAGCAGGATCAGCTCGTAGCTGCGCTCCCGCTCGATCGTGCCGGTGCCGTCCTTCCACTGGCCCCGGCCCTGCTGGATCGTCAGGCCGTCGGGGAAGCCCGGCGTCACCTCGGTGTCGACGAACCGCATGAACTGCCTGTCCGTGACGGCGGGGCCGCCGTCGGGGCGTGCGGTGCCGAAGAACAGGTGGGTCTCGACGTAGGGCTCGCCCCGGGAATCCGTCGCGGTGGCGGCCGCGGGCCGCGGCCCGTCGCCGTCGAGGGCCGCGTACGCGGTGGGCGCGCCGACCGCGAGCACGGCGGCGGTGGCCGCCAGGGCCAGGCGGGGGCCGGTGAGCGTGAGGGTGAGGGGCATGGCGGGGGCCTTTCCGGTGGTCGGGCGGGGCAGGGCGGCGGGCCTCCGCCCACGGGCGCGGGGCCTGTCGGCGGGCACGGGCTCTGTCGGCGGGCGCGGGTCCTGTCGGCGGGCACGGGCTCTGTCGGCGGGCTCGGGTCCTGGCGTGCAGGCCCGGCCTGCGGGCGTGCGGCCGTGGTCGTCGCCGGCGCGGCCGGCGGCGGTCGACCACAGTAGGGGCCGCGGGGGCCGCGCGGCGGCCACGCCGAGCCGGGTGGCCGTAAAGAGCCGTCTTCCGTGACGCCACGTCAATCCCGTACGTTTCCGTGGACTTGATCAGTGGTGTGGAAGGGGACGGCTGTGCGCGCGGTGACGGTGCGGAAGGCGATACGCGGGGTGGTGGCGGGGTGCGTCGCCGCGGGGGTGCTCGCGGGGGCACCGGCGGCGGCGCGGCCCGGGGCCGCCACAAACGGCCCCTCGTACGCCGCGACCACCGGGGTGGGCCTGCACAACGCGTACGAGAAGGCCAAGTACCCCTACCTCGCCGACGCGCTCGACTCCGGCGCCGCCATGCTCGAACTCGACGTGTGGACCAACGCCTTCGGCCGCGGCTGGCGCGTCTCGCACGGCAACCCGCTCGGCAACGACAACAACTGCGAGAACGCCCGGCGGCCCGGCGAACTGCGCACCAAGCCGCGCGACCAGCCGCTCGACGGGTGCCTGGCGGACCTCAGGGCCTGGCACGACGCCCACCCCGGGCACCGGCCCGTGCTGCTCAAGGTCGAGCTGAAGGACGGCTTCCAGGCGCGCCACCGGCGCGGCCCCGCCGACCTGGACGCGCTGCTGCGCACCGGCCTCGGGGACGCCCTGTACCGGCCCGGCGACCTCGCGGCGGGCGGGCAGACGCTCGACGCGGCTGTCCGCGCCGAGGGCTGGCCCGGCCGGGCCGCGCTCGCGGGGAAGTTCGTCGTCGAGCTGATCCCCGGCACCGTCGAGCAGAACAACCCCGTCGACACCCTGTGGACCGACCGCGAGTACGCCACCCACCTGCGGGACCTGGCCGCCGCGGGCCGACTCGGCGACGCCGCCGCCTTCCCGGCCGTGCTCGGCGCCGCGCCCGGCGACCCGCGCACGCGGTACGCGGACGCCTCGATCCGGCCGTGGTTCGTGCTGTTCGACGGTGACGCGTCGGTGTACGCGGGCGGGTCCGTCGACACGAAGTGGTACGCCGACCGGGGCTACCTGGTCGTCATGACCGACGCCCACAAGGTGCCGCCCGCCATCGACGGCACCCGGCCGACCGAGGCCCAGGCCCGGGACCGGGTCACCCTGCTCGCCCGCCGCCACGCCAGTGTCGTGTCGGCGGACTGGTACCCGCTGCCGGGGGTGCTGTCGACGGTGCTGCCGCGCGGGTAGCGGTACGCCGTCACCTCCCATGGCCTTCTGCGGCGGCCGGCCTGCCCGAGGTGCCCGCCGCTGGCGGCCGTCCGCGCCGGTCATGGGCGCCGACGGGGGCCGAGGCCGTGGGGCCGGGCGGGGGCCCGGCCCTGAGCAGGTCCCGATGTTCGTGGCCGGGTTCTTGAACAGGCTCCGATCCTCGTGGCCGGGTCCCCGCCGGACTGTCCGCGCCCGTACCGTGAACGGATGACAGAGCGCCCCGCCCCCGCCGACCTCGTCATCAGCGGCTGCACCGCCCTTGTCCACGACCCGGCCGAGCGGATCACCTTCGCCGAGGACGCCGCCGTCGTCGTCCGCGACGGCGTGATCAGCGACGTCACCACCGCCGCGGCGGCCGCCGGGATCGACGCCGCCGAACGCCTCGACGCGCGCGGCCAGGCCGCCCTGCCCGGCCTGATCAACTGCCATACGCACGCGCCGATGGTGGCCCTGCGCGGCGTCGCCGAGGACCTGCCCGTCGAGGAGTGGTTCAACGACCGCGTGTGGCCCATCGAGGCCAACCTCCGCGAGCGCGACGTGGAACTCGGCGCCCGGCTCGCCTGCGCCGAACTGATCCGCGGCGGCGTCACCACCTTCGCCGACCACTACTTCGCCATGGACACCGTCGCCGACGTCGTCGCCGAGACCGGCCTGCGCGCCGTGCTCGGACAGGCGTACTTCTCCTCGCAGGGGCCCGGCGGCCGGGAGGCGTCCCTGGACTTCGCGCTCCGCCGTGCGGGCGCCGCCGACGGCCGCGTCACCACCTGCCTCGCCCCGCACGCCCCGTACACCGTCGACGACGCCGACCTCGCCGCCACCGCCGGACTCGCCCGCGACCACGGCCTCCTCGTCCATCTGCACGCGGCCGAGAGCCGCGCCCAGACCGAGCACAGCCTCGCCCGGCACGGCGCCACCCCCGTGGAGGTCCTGCACCGCGCGGGCCTGCTCGACGTCGACGTCCTCATCGCCCACGGCACCGGCATCGTCGACCGCGACGCCGCCGCGCTGCGCGCCGCCACCGGCCGCGTCGCCGTCGCCAGCGCGCCGCGCGGCTATCTGAAGTTCGCCTGGGACCCCACCCCCGCACGGTTCCTCAGCGACCTCGGCATCCCGGTGGGGCTCGCCACCGACGGCGCGGCCTCCAACAACACCCTGGACGTGTGGGAGTCCATGGCGCTCACCGCGCTCGTACAGAAGGCCGCCACCGGCGACCCCCGCTGGCTGACCGCCCGGCAGGCCCTGCACCACGCCACGCTGCAGAGCGCCCGCGCCGTCGGCCTCGGCGACCGGATCGGCTCCCTCGCCCCGGGCCGCCGCGCCGACCTGATCCTCGTCGACCTCACCGGGCCGCACACCCAGCCCGTGCACGACCTGGCCGCCACGCTCGTCCACAGCGCCCGCAGCGGCGACGTCCGTACGACGATCGTGGACGGGCGGATCCTGATGCGCGACCGCGAGCTGCTGACCGTCGACGTCGCCGCGGTGGCAGCCGAGTTGACCGAGCGCCTGCCCGCCCTCGTCGAGCGGGGCCACGGCCGGCGGATCCAGGAGTACGACGCGTGACCCGCCGCGCGGGACCGCCTCGGCGCCCGGGCGCCGAGGCGGCCACCCGCCCGGGCGCGGGCACGGCCCGGCCGCGAGCCCCCGGGCACCACTCGTTGGGGTGACCTCGCCGTACCGGAGGAGGAGCCGCGGTGGCGCCCCTCCATCCGGGCGCGCGGCCCGCTCGCCCCGCCGGCCACGCTCTGAGGCCCTTCCGGGAAGCCGGTCCGGGAAATTCCGCGCCGCACCGATGAGTTCCGGCGGCGGCGCGGGTCCACCCTGCCGAGAACCGCGGACCGCGACCCGGAGGAATGCGCCATGGGATTTCCGCACATCGTCACGCGCGAGGAGTGGCAGGCGGCGCGCGACGAACTGCTGGCCAGGGAGAAGGCCGTCACGCGCGCCCGCGACGCGCTCAACGCCGAGCGGCGCCGGCTCCCCATGGTGGAAGTGGTCAAGGAGTACGTCTTCGACGGTGCCGACGGCAAGGCGACGCTGCTCGACCTGTTCGACGGGCGCGCCCAGCTCGTCGTGCACCACTTCATGTTCGCCCCCGAGTGGGACGCGGGCTGCCGCGGCTGCTCGGCGTTCCTCGACCAGATCGGGCACCTGGCCCACCTGCGGGCCCGGGGCACGACGTTCGTCGCGCTCTCCCGCGCCCCCTTCACCCGCATCCTGCCCTTCAAGGCCCGCATGGGCTGGGTCGTGCCCTGGTACTCCACGTGCGGCGCCGAGTTCAACCGCGACTTCGACGCGACGCGCCCCGACCCGCGGGGGCACCTCCTGGACCGCCCCGGCATCAGTTGCTTCCTGCGCGACGGCGACCGCGTCTTCCACACGTACTCGACGTTCGGCCGCGGCCTCGACGGCCTCGGCTCCACCACCAGCCTGCTCGACCTCACCGCACTCGGCCGCCAGGAGGAGTGGGAGGAGCCGAAGGGCCGCGCCTCGGCACTCGGCGCCCCGGCCGGTGGAGAGGTGCGCTACCACGACGAGTACGAGGAGTACGAGCTGCACGGACCGTACGGGTACTGAGCCCGCGGGGCGGGACGGGACGGTGGGCCTGCTGAGTGAGGCGGGTCCGATGGGGGCGCTGGGGTCTGGTGAGGCTGGCGAGTCTGGTTGGGCTGGCGGGGCCAGGGGTGCGGAATGCCCGGGATCGGCCTCAGCTCCGTCTCGGTTGGGTCACGCCGCGAGCCCTTCCGCGTGTGTCGCGCGTTCTCCTCAGTGCGGAGCCGTCGCTCCGCACGGGACACACACGGGGGATCAAGGAAGATGATGAACGGACGAACGGTGCTGGAGCGCTTTCCCGCGGGCGGGCCGCGTGGATCGTGGCCCGCGGAGGAGTTCGCGCGGGACCGGCGCAGTGAAGGACAACCCGCCGAGGTCGTGATGGACCTGGCGACCGACGCCTTTCTCGTGATCGTGCGGGACGGGCGGGAACGCCGGGGCGCCGACGAGTGCTCCGTCGCCTGAGTGGAAGCCGGGCCGAAGGCCATATTCCCGCGACCCGGCGGTGACGGACAGTCATAGGCATCGGTGACGGACAGTCACCCACGGCCCACGGGCCAGAGTCCATCCGCATCTGACGCGAAACGAACGGATCGCACCAACAAAAGGGGCGGGGGCCCCCCCGGCGCCGGGGGCGCCCCGGGGGGGGGGGGCCCCCCCCCGGGGGGGGGCCCCGGCCCCGGGGGGCGGGGGGGGGGGCGCCGGGCCCCGGGCCCGGGCGCGGCCGCGCGGGGG